>JBBSII010000534.1:0-3695 GCA_038232175.1 Thermomicrobiales bacterium | reverse complement strand
TGCCTGCCGCTCCTCCGGCACGATGATCGTGAAACGGCTCGCACTGTGGCGGACCGTCGCCCGCTTCCTCGGCGCGACGGTGACGTTGATCGTTCGCTCCGTGCCGAGAAACGTGATGTGGTCGGGCAGCGGCGATGCGGCATCCAGCGCGGTGGGGAGGGCGGCGATGCGGTCGAGGTGCGCGAGGATCCAGCGCTGCTTGCGCGTGATGAAACTCAGGAGGCGCTGCTGGTCGTACCCTTGCGGGGCCACGACGCGCAGCCCGCTGCCGGGCGCGATGATGAGGCGCGGCTGGCGGGCGCGGTCGCTGATCGTCAGGGTGTACGGCACTGTCCGCTCGCCGAATGTCACGCTCTCGGTCGTCAACCTACCACTCCTCTGCTCCGCTCGCACGCCTCGCCGTGTGGAGGATAGCACGCGCGTCTCCGTGCGCGCGGCATGGCGGCATATCTGCGATACTGCGCGCAACGGAGTGGCGATACGAAATGAAAGGGATGGGGCGAATGGCGAGCGTGGCATTGGGCCGGGAAGTTGACGCGATCGCGGCGCGCGTGCGCACGGATCGACGATACCTGCATATGCACCCGGAACTCTCGCTCCACGAGGAGGGCACCGCCCGGTTCGTCGCGGAGAATCTGCGGGAGGCGGGCATCCCGTTCCGCGCCGGGGTCGGCGGCGACGGGCGACCCTTCTACATGGATGCCGACGCACTCGCGGTCGCGGGGATTGAGACATTGCCGACGACGGGCGGCACCGGCATCGTCGCGACGATTGAGGGCGCGCGCCCCGGTAAGTGCGTCATCCTGTGCGGTGACATGGACGCCCTGGCGATGCAGGAGGAGACCGGCTCGGACTTCGCCTCCCTCACGCCGAATGTGATGCACTCCTGCGGGCACGATGTGCACACCGCCGTGATCCTCAACGCCGCGCGCGTGCTCTGGGCGCGGCGCGGCGAGTTCGCGGGGACGGTCAAACTGATGTTCCAACCCGGCGAGGAGGGGTTCGGCGGCGCGCGGGCGATGATCGAGGATGGCCTCCTGGAGAACCCGAAGGTGGACGCCGCCTTCGCGCTCCATGTCGATCCGGGGGTGCCGGTCGGTCAGATCGCCTACACGCCGGGCATCGCCAATGCCTACTCGGACCGCATCTTCATCCGCGTGCACGGCAAAGGTGGGCACGCCGCGCGCCCCCATGCCGCCGTCGATAGCACGCTCGTCGCGGCACATATCCTGATCGCCCTCCAGTCGCTCATCAGCCGCGAGACGGACCCGATGGAGTCCGCCGTCATCACGGTCGGCACGCTACAAGCGGGCGTCGGCGCGGCGAACGTCATTCCCGAATTCGCCACGCTCTTCGGCACGGTGCGCACGCTCAACCTCATGGTGCGCGAGCGCATCCGCCGACGCATCCCGGAGGTCGCCTCCCACATCGCGCAGGCGATGGGCGCGACGGCGGAGACGGCGTACCTCACCGGCTACCCGGCGATGGTGAACGACCCCGCTATGTGCGACCTGATCCGCCGCGCGGCGGCACCGATCATCGGCGCGGAGAATGTCAACGAGAAGCCCGTCGGCCTCGGTGGTGAGGACTTCTCGTTCGTGCTGGAGAAGGTGCCCGGCGCGATGATGCGCCTCGGCGTCGGCAACGTCGCGCGCGGCCTCACCTACGGCGTCCACCACCCGAAATTCGACGTGGACGAGGACGCCCTCCCCCTCGGCGTCGCCCTGATGACCGCGATTGCGTTGGAGTATCTGGGCAGTAACGAGTAACGAGTAACGAGTAACGAGTAGGGAAGGCCGACGAATCACTTGTTACTCATTACTCGTTACTCGCTACTCCCCGAAGGGGGTGGTGAGTGCTTGATTTTGGGATCACGCTCAAGCCGGACATGGCGCCGGGGCGCATCGTGTCGCTCACGCGGCAGGCGGAGGGCGTGGGCTTCGGCTACGGCTGGCTCTTCGATTCGCATGTGCTCTGGCTGGAACCCTACCCCCTCCTGACCCTGATGGCGCTCAACACGACGACGATGCGCCTCGGCACCTGCGTGACGAACCCCGCCACGCGCGACCCGACGGTCACGGCGAGCGCACTCGCGACGCTCAACCGGATCTCCGGCGGGCGGATGGACCTCGGCATTGGCCGGGGGGACAGCGCGCGGCGCGTGATGGGCAAGAAGCCGACGACGCTCGCCCAACTCGAAGCGGCGACGCGGATGATCGGTGACCTCGCATGCGGCCGGCCCACGTTGTACGAGGGCGAGCAGATTTGCATGGAGTGGGCCGAGGGGCCGCTGCCGGTCTGGATTGCCGGGTACGGCCCGAAGGCGCTGCGACTGGCGGGCCGCATCGCGGACGGCGTCATCCTCCAGTTCGCGGACCCGCACCTGATCCGCTGGTGCATGGGCTTCGTACGCGAGGGTGCGGAGGAGTCCGGACGCGACCCCGCTGCGATTCGCGTGATGGCCGCCGCGCCCGTCTGGGTCTCGGATGACCTCGCGGCGGCGCGCGAGCGCGTCCGCTGGTTCCCCGCGCTCGTCTCCAACCATGTGATGGACCTGATCGCGCGGTACGACCCTGCCGACCTGCCGGAGGAACTGACCGCCTACGTCCACGATCGCAGCGGGTACGATTATCGGCACCACGCGGAGGTCGGCAGCGGCAACGCGGCGTTCGTCGCGGACGATGTCGTGGACCGCTTCTGCATTGTCGGCCCGGTGGACGAACACCGGCGACGATTGCGGGAGTTGGCGCACCTTGGCGTCCACCAGTTCAATATCTACCTGATGAGCGGCGACGAGGAGGCGACGCTCGATCTCTACGGGCGTGCGATTATCCCGTCTTTCCGATGACCGAATCCCCCTGCATCTTTCCCACGAAGGAGGCATCCATGCGCACACTGATTACCGGCGGTACGGTCGTCACGGCGAGCGATACATACATGGCGGATGTGCTGATCGAGGACGAGCGGATCATCGCTGTGGGCCGTGGCCTCACGGGCGACGCGACGATTGACGCGGCGGGCACGTACGTCATCCCCGGTGGGGTGGACGTGCACACGCACCTGGATATGCCCTTCGGCGGCACCGTCTCATCGGACGATTTCTTCACCGGTCATCAAGCGGCGGCCTTCGGCGGCACGACGACGCACATCGACTTCGCCATCCAGCCGAAGGGCGCGACATTGCGCGAGACCTTCGATCTCTGGTCCGCGAAGGCGACCGGCAAGGCGGCAATCGACTACGGCTTCCACATCGCGATCACCGACCTGCCGGAGAGCGTGATGGACGAAATTCCGCAGTGCGCGGGGTGGGGCGTCACGAGCCTCAAACTCTTCATGGCGTACAAGGGCGCTTTGATGGTGGACGACGGCACGCTCTTCCGCGCGCTGGAGCAGGCGGCGGCGCACGGTCTCCTGACGCTGGTGCACGCCGAGAACGGCGACGCAATCGACATCCTCACCCAGCAGGCGGTTGCCGCCGGGAACCTCGCGCCGAAGTATCACGCGCTGACGCGCCCGCCCGCGCTCGAAGCGGAGGCGACCAACCGCGCGATCCGGCTCGCGGAGGTCGCGGGCGCGCCCCTCTACGTCGTCCACGTCACCTGCGAAGGGGCGCTCGACGCAGTGCGACAGGCGCGGGCGCGCGGGCAGGCAGTCTATGGCGAGACGTGCACGCAGTATTTCTTCTTCACGAAGGA
>JBBSII010000533.1:0-3697 GCA_038232175.1 Thermomicrobiales bacterium | reverse complement strand
TCGATGTGGCGGGCGCGGCGGGGAAGATGGGCAATGCGCGCGTCGATGGGGATTGCACGCTCTTGATGATCGTCGATGCATTGGTTGGGGAAGCGGTGGGTGTCGCCGTTGGCGCTGCTGTCGCCGTCACCGTCGGTGAGACGGTCGTCATGGGAGTCGGCATGACCGTTGGCGTCGATGATTTTGCAGCCGTGGTCGGTTTCGGGGGCGATGTCGGTGTGCTCGACGGGGCGGGTGTGGCGCCGGGCGTGACGATGTCGGTGTCGCCCGCGCCTTTGGTGCGGAATCCCCAGGTGCGGGTGAAGGATTGCCCGCTCGCCGTGCCGGTGACGGTCACCGTGTAGTCCGTTCCCGGCTGCATTGGCTCCTTGGTGGCGATCAGATCCGTGTTGCGAGAGAGCCAGCCCGTGCCCGTCACGGCAAAGGAGGGGACGGCCTGCCCGTTGGCGGTGATCGTCGCACTCGCGAAGGCGACGCTACCGGCGTTGTACTTGAGGGTGATCGGGGAGCCGACGGGGTAGGAGACATTGCCGAACGCATTGGGCGATTCGCCGGAGAAGGAGGTGCCGATGCCGGATGCGCCGTCCGGCGGCCATTGCTCCCACGCGGGGTCGGCGGTCGCGTTCCACTCCGGCGCGCCGAGATCGAGCACGTCCACCTTCACGCTGTCGTTGACGACGCCGAAGCCGATGTGGACGTAGCGCGGGTCCAGCAGCGTCAGGCGGTGGTTAATCGTGCCGATGTACCAGTCCAGCGAGGTCAGTTGGTTGCCGCTCAGACCCATATTCTCGTTGACGTTCCGGCTCGGGTAGCCCGCCGTCTGCGCCCGCGCGAAGAAGTCCTCGCCCGTGAAGCCCGGCAGGCCCGGCTTCTCATCATGGATGCCAACGCCACCGCTGCCGTTGTTCAATTTGTAGTAGAGGGCGTGCGCCTGCGCCGACTGGTCAAGCGCGGGGTGGCGCGTCAGCGGCGCGACCCCAATTGCCGCCCGCCATTGGTTGACACGAGCGAGCGCGGCGGCGCGCTGCGTTTCGAGGTCATCCGCCGCCTGCGTGACCGAGCAGAGGGGGACGAGCAGACCGCAAAGAAGCAGCGCCGCGCCCGCCAAACTCACCCGCAATGATCGCCGCATACCCGCCAACCCCTCACCATCGATTCGTGCCGTGGCGGGCATCATAGTCCGTGCACGACGAGCGCGCAACAGTATGCAAAGCCCGTCGCGCGTCCGAAGGCAGCTGCTATCGGGTCGATAGAGAACCGTCGCCGCGTTGCCGTCGTTCCCTTCACGAAGCGCCGCGCCATCAGTTGTGTGTATGAGCATATCACGATATGATGGCGGCAATGCGATTTCATGTGAAGACGAAGGGAACGAGATGAACGCGATGCAATCGGTGCTGACGACGACTGACCCCGCGCTGACGGCGCTCCTCGATGATCCGCGCCTCGCCGGTGCGGACCTGACATTTGCCGACGATGCGCAGGGAACCGTGCTGCTGGGCACCGTTTGCAACATCTGGCAGTACCAGGCGCTCCGGGCGATTCTCGCGCGCACGCCCGCCGTGATCGATGTTGGCATCGTCGCGGCGCGGCGGGATGACGGGGAAATCGCGGGCGCGGTGCGCGATGCACTGGGGCCGGAGGGCGCGGAGGTGCGCGTCCGTGTGCGCGGTGGCCTCGTGACGCTGATGGGCACGGCGGACGCCTCCGCGCACGCGACGATTATGACCCGCGTGGGCACGCTCCCCGGCGTCGTCGGCATCGTGGACAACATTCGCGGCTAACTGGCCGACTGCCCGCCTACCAGCACACTGCCGCGAGAACCCGCACCATTTCGTGCGGGTTCTCTTTGTGTGCCCGCGCGCACCTTGACGCAGGGCCGGACTCCGCCCAAATTGTGCTATCGTGACGCGGGGATTGGAGGTGACGTACCGATGAACGATAAACCATGAACAATGAACAGTGATGCGCGGCGGTCACTCCGACGCGCGATACGCACCAAATACGCCGCTGGCTCGAAGCGCGGGGTTCGTCCCCGCCGCTCCGTTCGTATCGCGCGGCTCGAAGCCGAACTCCTCCCCGGTGTGAAGGCGGCTGCAGTGCAGCTAACCGCCACGGTCACGCCGCGCCGCCCGATTGCGCGGTGGGTGCTGCTGCTCGGCGTGGTGCCGCTCCTGCTCATTGGCGTGGTCGGGGCCTCCCTTATCAATGTCGTCGTGCACACGGAGCGCGCAACTGGGAAGATCGTCCAGCCCCCATTGCAGCGGGGCGCGGACGGGCTGGAACCGCACGTCACTGGTGCGGCGAACGCGCCGGGGGCCGCTGCGCCCCTCCCGACGGCGCTGCCGAGTCTGGCGCGCAAGGAGCCGTTCACCTTTCTGCTCGTCGGGGTGGACGCGCGCGAGGGCGACACGCAGTCGCAGTCGGATACGGTCATCCTTGTCTACATCGATCCGTCGGAGAAATCGGCGCACCTCCTCTCCATCCCGCGCGATCTCTACGTCACGATGCCCGCCGGTCTCGGTCAGGCGAAGGTGACCGATGTCTACGCGATCGGCCAGGCACGAAAGTATGGCGACCCGAAGAATAGCGGCGTCGCGCTCGTGCGGGACGTGATCGAGCAGAATTTCCGCGTCCGCATCGATTTCTTTGCGCAGGTTGATTTCAACGGCTTCAGGAAGATCGTTGACACGGTCGGCGGCGTGACGGTCGATAATCCGTATCCCGTCAAGGACGACGAGTATCCGACGGAGGATTACCAGTTCACGCGCGTCTTCTTCCCGGCGGGGATCATGCACCTCAGTGGTGAGGAGGCGCTCCGTTACGCCCGCACCCGGCACGACGACAGCGACTACGGGCGCAACGCCCGTCAGCAACAGGTGATCCTTGCCGTGCGCCAGCAGGGGATCAGCCTCGATCTTCTCTCGCAGTCCACGAAACTGATCGACACGCTCGGTGATTCCGTCCGCACAGATTTCCAGTCCGACCAATGGGCCAGCCTCGCGAAGCTCGGGGCCGAGATGCGCGGCAACGCCATCACCCAGTTCTCGCTGGTGTCCTACATCACGAACAGCAACACCAGCGCGGGCTTCTATTCATTCGTCGACTGGGCCAAAGTCGGGGAGTACATGAAGCAGTTCTCGCCGAAGGAGAACAAGGACGCGCTCCGCTCCCGGACGCAACCGGGGACGAACCTGAATGCGAAGATTGTCGTGGAGAACGGCACGCGCAACGGTGGCCTCGCGAACCGATGGGCGACCACCCTCGGTCAGCAAGGCTACATGCGGACGAGTTTCATCGACGCGCCCGCGAATGTGAAGGGCACCGTGCGCACCGCGAAGGTCTACGCCCTCCATGGGGACGAGCAGACCGCGCGCGCAATTGCACAAACCCTGAACCTGAAGCCCGAGCGCGTGCAGACGACGACCAAGCGCCCACCCGAAGCGCCCTCGGACTTACCGGGCGACACGGATATCCTCGTCGTGCTCGGTGACGATGTGCTCGAACCGGGCTAGTCCTCCGCCATAGGGATTGTGATGGGATAGAGGCGTGCCAATGTCGTGTACACCTTATCCATCCCGAGACGAGAATCGTCAAAACATACCGTGGCAGAGGACTAGTTCGGTGGGGGAGGGGGGAGCCGGCGCTCCCGGTGAGGAAAAGGGGCGCAGGCGGGAGCCAACGCCCCCCGGGGTTTTTG
>JBBSII010000532.1:0-3722 GCA_038232175.1 Thermomicrobiales bacterium | reverse complement strand
TTGCACATCCCGGTGCTGACCCATGAACAGACCGCGCAAGTCGGCCTCGCGAACCGGATCATCGCGAGACGCGCGGACGTGCTCGCGCTCTCGTTCCCGCTCCCCGATGCCGAGGTGTTAACATCGAAGGCGCGAATCGTTTTCACCGGCAACCCGCTCCGTTCGGAAATCTTTGGGGGCAGCGCGGCAGAAGGCGCGAAGCGCTTTGGCCTTTCGCCCGACCTGCCAACGATCTACGTGACGGGCGGGGCGCGCGGTTCCTCACCGATCAACGAGCGGATCGAGCGCGCGCTGCCGCTGCTCCTCCTATCCATGCAGATCATCCACGCTACCGGCCCCACCGAGGCGAACAGCGACTATCCACGGCTGAAGGCGGTCGCCGCCGCGCTCCCCGACGAATGGCGCGCGCGCTATGTGCCGGTTGAATCCCTGCGCGACGAACTGCGGGATGTCTACGCGCTCGCCGCGCTCGTGGTCGGTCGTTCCGGCGCGGGAACGGTCGCGGAACTCGCCGCGCTCGGCAAACCGTCTATCCTGATCCCGCTCCCCGGCACGGGCGGCGACGAGGCGACGAAAAACGCGCGTGTGCTGTCGGACGCCGGGGCGGCACTGCTTCTGCCCCAAGCCGACGCGACGCCGGAACTGCTCGCGTCGCAAATCATCGCACTCCTGAACGACGCGCCCCGTCGCGCCCGGATGCGGGATGCCGCGCTCACGCTCGCGCCGAAGGAGGCTGCCGCGCGCATCGCGGATGAACTGCTGCAACTCGCGAGACATCCCGCATCAAACGTGCCAGCATCCGCACCAGCCGTCGAAGGGACGCGATTGTGACGGATGACGCGCTACCCGGCATCGTCGCGCGCCTGGACGAAATTGCCGCGCAGGCAAAGAACGGCACGCACTGGTCGAGGGATCATTACGATCGCGAGCGATTCGAGCGCATCCTGCAACTCACCGCAGAACTGCTCGCGAGTGCGTTGAATGAACGCCCCGCGTCGGTCACACGGTGGTACACCGACGAACCCGGTACGATCACGTCGAAGGTCGGCGTCTCCGTCTCGACCTTCGACTCCGATGGGCGGTTGTTGCTCGTCCAACGGCGTGATAATGGGCGGTGGGCGCCACCGGGCGGGATCGTCGAGTACGGCGAAACACTCGCCACCGCCGCCGCGCGCGAAGCGTTGGAAGAGTCCGGCGTACATGTGCGGATCACGAAGCTCATTGGCATCTACGAGACGCGGCGGCACGGCTTCAAGACGATCTACAGTTGGCAGCATGTCTCGTTCCTAGCGGAACTACTCTCCGGCACTCCCGGCCCATCGGATGAAACGCTGGATGTCGGCTATTTCACGCGCGAACAGGTCGCCGCCATGCCACTTTCACCGGGGCACGAAGACCCGATCCAAGACGCATTCGCCATATACCATCATCCAGCAACCAAGACATTCTTCGACACGTAACGCCGACAGCGCAACCACTCCCCTCCCCTCTCCATCGCCGAACGAAACTGTTTCACAGCACGATCTCAGAGCGATGGAGAGCGGCCGGGGGTGAGGAATGAACCTGCCCTTATGTCTCCTCGTTCAGCGCGGCGGCGATTGCCTCGCGCACCGTGACCGCCCGCACGACTTCCAGCCCCTCCGGCGGACGGCCGCGCCCGCGACGAAGAGCGGCGGGCACAATTGCCCGCGTGAAGCCGAGCGTCGCGGCCTCGATCAGGCGGCGGTCGAGATCACGGACGGATCGGAGTTCACCCGATAGCCCCACCTCACCGATGCATACTACGGTTGGATCGACGCGCACATTGCGGAACGCCGATGCGACGGTGGTGCAAATAGCAAGGTCCGCCGCCGGCTCGACGATCTTCAACCCGCCGACGACATTGACGAAGATGTCCTGCTCGCCGAGCGCCAGCCCGACGCGGCGCGAGAGCACCGCCGTCAGCAGCAGCAAGCGGTTCGAGTCCACTCCGTTCGCGGTGCGGCGCGGCGTGCCGTACGGCGTCGGGCTGGTGAGCGCCTGGACCTCAACGAGAATCGGGCGCGTCCCCTCCATCGTCACCGCAACCGTCGAGCCTGCGGCGTTCGTCACGCGCTCCTGCAGGAAGGCCTCGGAGGGGTTCGTCACCTCCAGCAGTCCCGCACCCGCCATCTCGAAGATGCCGACCTCATCCGTGGAACCGAAGCGGTTCTTCACGCCTCGGAGCACACGGTACTGCCCGAACCGGTCGCCTTCGAGGTAGAGCACGACATCGACGATGTGTTCGAGGACGCGCGGCCCGGCAATCGTCCCCTCCTTCGTGACATGCCCAACGATGAGCACGGGCACATGGCTCGTTTTCGCCCACCGCATGAGCACCGAGGTGCACTCGCGCACCTGTGTGACGCTGCCTGCCGTGGACGCAATTGTTTCGAGCGCGACGGTCTGGATCGAATCAACGACGACGAGCGCGGGCCGCAACGCCGCCGCGTGCGCGAGAATGACCTCGATATCCGTCTCCCCGACGACATAGAGGTTCTCCTGCGCTACGCCGAGCCGTTCCGCGCGGAGTTTGATCTGCTGCGGCGACTCCTCCGCCGAGACGTAGAGCACCGGCCCGTACTCCGCCCCGAGTTGCGCGGCGACCTGGAGCAGCAGCGTAGACTTCCCGATGCCGGGGTCGCCGCTCACCAGCACGAGCGAGCCGGGCACCAGACCACCGCCGAGCACGCGGTTGACCTCGCCAATCGCCAGTGGCACGCGCTGGAACCCTTCGGGCGAGATGTGCGACAGCGGCTGTGGCCGTTGCATCCCGACGGGCAGCGCTGCGATGCCGCCCGATCGTGCCAGCGTTTGCGTGGACGCCTCCGACAGCGTCACCGTCTCGACGAGCGTGCCCCACGAATCGCATCCGGGGCATCGACCGAGGAACGCGGGATTCTCATACCCGCACTCGCTACAGACGTATTTCACCCTGCTCTTCGTCGTCGCCTTCTTCACCATGCTTTTGTTCCCTCGTGTGTCGTCAAACGCTGTGCCCCAACAGGGCACACGATGATCGAACAGACCACCTCTCGCCCCAAGTATCGCACATTTGTTCGGTATGGACGACATGAAAAAGGCGCTAACCGGATGGTCAGCGCCCTTATCATCAATGCTCTCTACGTCTCCACGCCCACCGTCGCGAGTTCACCTTCCGGCGCCTCGACCTCGCGGTCTTCCTGGCTCAGGCGGAGCAGGTCATCCTCGACATCGACGCGGATGCGCTTGCCGGGGATGAACCGGGCATCCAGCAGCCCTTCCGCCAGCGGGTCCTCGATGAGGTTCGTGATGATCCGGCGCAGCGGGCGCGCGCCGAACTGCGGGTCGTAGCCGCGCTTCGCGAGTAAGTCCATCGCCTCGGTGGTGACGACGAGGTCGATATCCTGCTCCGCGAGCTGGACGCGAATGCGCTTCAGCAGGAGATCGGTGATTTGCCGAATCTCCGTGTTGCGGAGCGAGTGAAAGACGACAATCGCATCGATGCGGTTGATGAATTCGGGGCGGAACTGCCGCTTCAACTCGTCCATCACCTTAGTGCGCATGTCGTCGTACTGCCGCGCGTGCGCCCGCGCCTCGTCGCCAGTGATGCTGAAGCCGAGGCCACTCTCGCGCTTCAACTGCTCGGAGCCGACATTGGAAGTCATGATGATGATTGTGTTGCGGAAATCGACCTTGCGGCCCTTCGCGTCCGCGAGGTTCCC
>JBBSII010000531.1:0-3735 GCA_038232175.1 Thermomicrobiales bacterium | reverse complement strand
CGGGTTCAGTCTTGCCCAGTGGGCGGTGCTTGCCCTCGGCGTGCTCTGCCTGTGGGCCTGCCTGATGCTCCTGCCAGGGGCCATCCCGACCACGCTGCGCCTCAGCGTGGGAGCACTGCTTGTCGGCGTGCCCCTCGGGCTGACGTTCGCTGGCAGTACCACCCACTCGATCGTCGAGTTGCCGCGCCGCCTCTGGCACAGCATCGGGACCCCGTCTGATTACCTTCCCGGACCGCCGCGCCGTGGCCCGCTCATGCTCGCGCTCACCGAGGGCGACGCGCGGGAGGAGGAGGAGTCGGATGCGTAGGGGCGCGGTCGCGGACCTCCTGCCGGTGCTCACGGTCGAGGAGCATCATTTCGTCACCGTCGATGGGCACGTCGGCGCGGCGCTCGCCTGCACGGGCATCAACCTGGCGATCCAGTCGGACGAGGCGGCGGCGACGATCGCCGCGCTCTTCGCGGACACGCTCACCTACCTGCCGCTCGGCGCGCATCTCGAGCTCCTGGCGATCAACACGCCGCTGCGGGGCGAGGAGTGGGTGCCGCGCCACGTCGCGCAGTACGCGCCGCCTGCGGGGCTGGACGCCTACGTCGCGCAGCTCGCCGTGGCCTACCGGGGGGAGGTGGCGGATCAGCACATCCCCGATCTGCGCTTCTACGCGATCGTCTCCCTGTCCGGCGCGCGCGAGGGGCGTGGTGTCATCGCTTCCCGCAGGCATCGGCCGCGAGCGCTCCGCCGCAATCGCGCCGCGCACCGGGAAGCGCTCGCGAACCTGACACAGGCGGCGAGCGAGTTGGCGCACGCACTCGCCGAACTGGAGATCGTTGCCACGCCGCTCGGTCGCCAGGGACTCCTCGACCTTCTCTGGCAGTGCGCCAATCCGACCTGGGGCCAGGATGTCGTCGCCCCCTACCGGGAGGCGTCGCCCGCCGATCTGCGTACCCTGCGGGACCGGTTAGGCCAGAGTCGGCTCCTCCGACGCGCCGATTCCTTGTGCCTTGACCGCGGCTATGAGACGACAATGGCCCTGCGCGCCCTGCCCGATGGCACCTTTCCCGGCTGGCTCAAGTCGCTCATGGCCACCGGGGTAGCTTTCCGCTTCGCACTCCATATCGAGGCACTCGCGAAGGAGAAGGAACGGCAATCATTGTCGCGCACGCTGCGGCAGCGGCACGCGGTGCTCGCCGAGCGGCGGTACCAGGGGAGCAGCCCCGACATCGAGCAGGAGGAGGCCTACGCCGAGGCGCACGATCTTCTGCGTGCGATGGCGACGACCGATCTGCGCACCTTCCACACCGCGATCTTCGTCACCGTCCGCGCCGGCACGCCGAATGATCTCTCCGCAGCCGCGCGGGCGGTCGGCAAGGCATTGGGAGACGCGGGTGGCACAGCAATCGATCGCTGCCAGCTCTACCAGGATGTCGTCTGGCAGGCGACCCTGCCGCTCGCCCACAACCCGGCCGGGATGACCTACAGGACCGTGACGACCAACCTCGCCGACACCCTCCCCTTCCTGCATCACCGTGCGGGCACGCGCGGCGGATCGCTGATCGGCTTCTCGCACCCCGGCCACGAAGTGGTCACGCTCGACATGTACGATCCGTCCCTCGACAACAGCAACCTGACCTGCCTGGGGATCAGCGGCAGCGGCAAGACGATGTTCGCCCAATCCTTCGCCCTCAAGCACATCGCGCGCGGCGGCCGGGTGATCGTCCTCGACCGCTCGACGGGACACTGGGACGACCTGGTGGCGGCGGTGCCCGGTGCGGTCGTCCACCGGGTGCTGCTGGATAGCGGCTTCCGCATCAACCCGTGGGAACTGCCGCGCCATGCCACCGAGCCGAACCAAACGAAGCTCGAATATCTCCTCGATCTGCATACGCTGCTCGTCGGCGAACTCCATGGCGGGACCCTCGCCCTGACGGCACAGGAGCGCGCGCTCCTGGAGGGCGCCTGTCGTGCGGTCTATCGCGCGGAACGCGCGCCCTATGAGCGGCATCTCTTCGATTGGTTGCGCCGGGTCGAGGGCGAGGAGGCTCGCGACGGCGACCCGCTCCGTCGGCAACACTACCGCGCGCTCGCCGAGCGGCTCGTCCCCTACGTCCACGGCGGCACCTATGCGGGGCTGCTCGACGGGCCGACGACCGTCCGCCCTGATGCCCTCTTGGAGGTCTTCAACTTCAAGGGCCTCGCGGACCGGCTCGTACCGCTCGCCATGCTGCCCCTGATCGAGTACATCTGGTCCGTGATCGCCGACCCGACGCGGCCGACCCTTGTGGTGCTCGACGAGGGATGGAGCCTGCTGAACAACCCGGCATCGGCGCGTTTCGTCGCGGAGGCGACCCGGACGGGGCGGCACCACGGCATCATTACCCTCAACCTCAGCCAGATGGTCACCGATTACGAGGGCCCCTTGGGCCAGGCGGTGATCGACAATGCGTCGGTCTCGCTCCTGCTCGCCCAGTCGGACCATGCGCTGCCGCAGGTGCAGTCGGTCTTCCATCTCTCCGCAGACGAGCGGGCGATGGTCGGGCGACTCAGGACCGTCAAGCAGGTCAGGGCTGGTGCATTCCTGCATTCGCGGCGAGGGGCCGACTCCGGGGAGATCAGCCTCTACGTGACGCCCGAGGAGTATTGGCTCTTCACCTCCGTCCCGGCGGAGCGGAAACTGCGTCAGGCGGTGATCCAGCGACATAGCGGGGACGTCTGGGCGGCGGTGCGCGAACTCGCGCGGGGTGGGCGACCTTCTGCAGCGGAGGCCGAAGCGCCAATCCGGATCGTGGCGGGCCAGGCATGAAGCTCGCCGTTGGCCTGCTCGTCGCCGTGCTGCTCGTGCCGCTCCTCCTCTTGGCCGTGGCGGCCGCAGGGTCCGCCGCCCTCGCGCGTACCCTCACCCCGCTTGGCCACCTGCCCGAGCTGCCGGGGAACGGCCCGCTCGGCCCCTTCGTCCAGGCGGTCGGGCCCGTCTACTACGCGGGCACGCGCAGTCTCTCAGGCGGGGACGGCGCGATCGATCGTGTCTCAATCCACGACCTCGGCTTCGGCCCCTCGGACGCCGCGCGCATTGAGCGGTTGATTGCCTCAATCCAGCCGCGCAGCCCGCTCATCGGCCAGGGAGAAACGATCCTCCACCTCGGGCAAGAGTTCGGCATTGATCCGCTCCTCATCGCCCAGTGGCAATTGGAGAGCAACATGGGGACCGTCGGCATCAATAGCCCCGGAAACGGTGGGAACATGATTTGGGCCGCTGCCGCGCCCTACGCAGCCCACTATGGCTGCTCCCCAGGCCCGTCGAGCACGGGGCATCAGTGGGCGGCGTGTCCGAACGTCAGTGCGGGTCTCGGCATCTGGTTCAACTATGTCGGTCTCTTCTACCGGCAGACCGCCGATCTCGCCGACTACGCGCGCATCTATGATCCGTGCAGCGATCCGGGCAACGCCGGGCTCTCCTGCGGCGACGCCTATGCCCGCCTGCTGCTCGACCTTGTCCGACAGCATGCCGGCCCACCCGTCGCCCCGCTCGTCCCGGTGCCGGGGAAACCAGACTCCGCGACGGGCGATTGCATATCCCGCCTGCCGGTGCGCAGTGCGACGGAGAACCTGATACCGCCGGGGGTTACCGACATCATGGCGATCGTCTTCGGCGGCAAGCGCTTCCCCGTCACCCAGGGGTACGGTATCTCCCCCCTCGATGGCGAACCCGCCTTCCTCGGCTATCCCCACTTCCATACCGG
>JBBSII010000530.1:0-3750 GCA_038232175.1 Thermomicrobiales bacterium | reverse complement strand
TGGTGAGCCGCACAGGACTTGAACCTGTAACCCGCTGATTAAGAGTCAGCTGCTCTGCCAATTGAGCTAGCGGCCCACGATGGGCATCTCCCCGACCGAACCGCGTCCGACCGGGCGATGATTGGCGGAAGTGACGGGATTCGAACCCGCGATCTCTGCCTTGACAGGGCAGCGCTTTAAGCCACTAAGCTACACCTCCGCGCGAGGCAGGAGCACCTTACACCCTCGCCGCGCCGCCTGTCAATATCTGTGCGCAAAATCGCGCCAATGCCGCATTCACTCTGCGTCAAACCCCCTTGCACCGCATAGTACATACGTGCTATTCTCAGGTGTCCGTTCACGTAGGAGCGTTTGACCAAGATGTCAACTCGGAGCAAGATGCCCATGGCCGACCTGAGCAGCCAACTTGCCGACGCGCTGCGGGGCCTCCGTTCCGATGCTGTGCCCTTCGTCGCCACGCCCGCCTCGGTGCGATTGGAGCACGACCTCGTCCCTTTCGGTAGCGAGGAGGGCGACGCGGGGCCGTCGCAGCGCGTGCAGCACCTGGAGGGAGACGCGCTCGGCACGATGCCGATTCCGCCGCCATTGCGCGCCGCGTCGATCGGGAACATGCGCTACTTCCTCGATGGCGTGCAGCGGACGCTGCCGATTGGCTGGTGCGGCATGAACGCGCTCGCGCTCGTCGTCGTCGTCGCGGGGGTGATCGAGCGGCGGCCGCAGGATCGCATCTTCCGCGCGGTGCCGGGGATGCTGCGCGTCGAGAGCAGCGTCATCATGGCCTCCGCGCCGGACGACCCGCACACGCTCCCCCTGACGTTGGCGTTCGAGGGCGCGGGCGTCCGCGTCACGCCGTGCGAAGAGCAGTCGGCGCTCGCGCTGCGCAATGGGGATTTCCTCGCGCTCCAGGCGCGCATCCGGCCCGCTGTCAGCGCGATCCGCACCGACTGCGAGTACGCCGTCTTCCGCGCGTGGGATGAGCGCACCGACGGCAGCGAGGGCTGGCTCGTGATGGACGGCTCGCTCGTCAACAGCGACGCGGGCAACGCGGTCGGCATTATCAAGCGGCACAGCCGGTTCGACCTGACGAATGCGGAGATGGCGACGCTGCTCGCGATGCCCGTCGGCCACCGGAGCAGCGCCTTCCGCCGGGGCGTGCGGGGTGGCCTCAAGCCCGCGACGTGGTATCTTCGTTTCCACGAGCGGTCGGGGGCGGACCCGCTGTTCGGGCTGGCGCGCATCGAGGCGCCCTCGCCCGTGCAGGCTGCGGCGGACTTCGACGCGCTCTCGGCCGTCCTCTTCGCGGAGCGGACGCCGCGCGCGACGAAGGATGACCGCTGGCCGACGCTGCTCTACCCGATCCACATCGCCGAGCGCATCCTCAAGGTGAAGCTCGAACGCGCGCTGCTCGGCGTGCCCGCCGCGCTCCGCCGTCATCTCCGGGAGGTTGCCTGATGGAAACCGATGAACTCGTCGCGCGGTTCCTGCCGCTGATCGACACCCACACCGGGCCAATTGGCCGCGTCGTCACGAGCGAGCGGCAGCCGGCGGGGGCGCACACCTTCTCCTTCTGGGCATCGGAGACGCACGAGGCCGCACTCGCGCTCGACATCGGGCACATCGTCGTCGCCTTCAGCGAGGAGGCGGCGGTGATCGGCATCCTGGACGAGCCGCAACGGTACAGCGACCTGCCAACCTTCCTCGACGACTACTTCGACTTCCAAGGCGAGGACGACATCGGCGCGGCGCTCGCCTCCGTGCGGCCGGAAATCCTCGTCTTCACCTGCCGCGCGCTCGCGACGCAGCACCTGCGGGACGATGTGCGCTCCCGCCGCCCGCCCCGCAGCGGCCCGGTCTACTATGCCACCGCCGAGGCGATCCGCTACTCGCTCGGCAAGGACGGCTACAGCGGCGCTGCGATCCCCGTCCTGCTCCATCGCAACGGCAACGCCGAGCGCGACACTGCGGGCGCAATCATCGAGGAGACGCTGGCGGACGGCACGACGCGGCCCGTCTTCCAGCATACGCCGATCGATGTGGACAGCGACTACCTGCTCGGGCCGGAGGCGGGCCACGCGAACTGGACAGGCCAATCGGGCCTCGCGACGAAGACGAGCCACGCGCTCTTCGTCATCAGCAGCGTCTTCCAGAAAGCGCCGCAGTCCGTCGCCGCGCTGATGTTCAACGTCAAGGGACCGGACCTCCTCTGGCTCGACAAGGCGGCGTACGGCCCGGAGGCCGAGGACAAGGCCGACGCCCTGCGCGACCGGGGCATCATGATGCCCACCGCACTCGACCGCCTGATGTACGAGAAGATGGCGATGTCGCAGGACCCATTCCGCAACCTGCGCATCTTCGCGCCGTTCAAGCCGGGCGGGGAGCCGAAGAACGACCACGGCGATCAGGTCAATTTGGATGGCACGCTCGACCGCGCCGCGCTGAACACCCTGCGCGTCGCGCGCGGCGAGGCCGACTGCGTCTTCCCGATCCTCTGGAACTTGCAGGAAGTCCTGCGCTACGCGCATCGCGTCTTCGATGGCGGCGATCTGGATGACAAGTTCTTCGGCTTCCTCTCCGAGTTGCGCGAGCAGCATGTCAACACCGTCAAGGGTTTCGAGACGAAAATCTTCGAAATCATGACGTACCTGAACGAGGAGGACGAGAGCGGCAAGAAGCCGCAGGCGTGGCAGGATCACCACCGCTTCACGATCATGAAGGCGAAGAACCGCATCGGCAACCTGACGAACAAGTGCGGCGGCCTGCTCGCGCGTAATCTCGTCAATTACGGCGACCTGCCCCGCTGCGACGGCGCGTTCGCCGACCGCGAGTTGCGCGTCATCGACATCGCCGCCTGCAACACGACCGTGCAGGAATTGCTCGTCAGTGCGACAATTGAGCGCATCTGGGAGCGCGCGGAGCGTTCCGAACTGGGCGTGGAGAAGGTAATTATCTTCGTGGACGAGTTGAACAAATACGCCCCCGGTGGCAGTCGTGGCGGCCTGCGGGACACCCTCGCGGACATCGCGGCACGTGGTCGGCACCTCAACGTTGTCCTCTTCGGCGCGGAGCAGTTCCGCTCGAAGGTGGACGATGAGGTCGTAGGCAACGCTGCGACCTCCTTCTACGGCCGCATCGGCGACGAGGAGATCATCAGCCCGTCGTACCGCGCCTTCAGCGAATCGACGCGCGCGGAGTTGCTGCGCGTCCCCAAGGGCACCCTCCTGATGCGCCACGCCCATGTGCCCGTCCCGGTCTTCGGCGTCTTCCCGCGCCCACCATCGCTCGCGGGGGCGGACGCGCAGCGCATCTACGGCAATCAGGCGACGATCGACCCCGCCGAATCGGTCTACCGCATCCTGCGCGACCTGTCGCAGCAGAACAATTTCACCGAACCGACGCTCGCGATGGTGAAGAGCATCCTCAGCGAGCACGACCTGACCACGCAGAAGCGCGATGCGGCGGTCGAGCGCCTCCGCCTGTATCGACCCGGCACACGCACGTCACCGTGGAATTATTTTTGTTCGACGATCACGAAGAATGGCTTCTAGCCAACTCGCCGATAGGAAACCGCCCATGACGCACGACCCCATCCGCATCGCCCACCTCGCCGATACGCACCTCGGCTTCACCGCGCTCACCCGCCAGTGCCCGGAGACGGGTCGCAATCAGCGTTCCATCGACATTGAGCGGGCGTTCGTGACGACGATCGACCAGATCATCGCGGCGGGCGACATTGACCTCGTCATCCACGCC
>JBBSII010000529.1:0-3753 GCA_038232175.1 Thermomicrobiales bacterium | reverse complement strand
GTGGTGCTCGTCATCGGTGGGCGCAAGAGCGCGAACACGAAGCATCTGGCGGCGATCGGCAACCACCTCGGCACGCCGTCGTACCACATCGAGTCCGCCGACGAGATCGACCCGGCGTGGATCGAGGGGAAGGAGATCGTTGGCGTCACGGCGGGCGCGAGCACCCCGGATCGGCTCGTCGGCGAGGTCGTCGACTGGCTCACCGCGCGGGGTGGCACGCTCCTGCCGCGCGAGACGGACGGACGCCCTCCCCGGTACGCATAGACCACAGCGGGGACGCGGAGGGGAAGGATCCTTACCACAGAGAGGACAGAGGAAAAAAGAGGATTGCTCCGTGTCCTCTGCGTTTCTCTGCGCCTCTGCGGTTCACTTGGTTTCTCCCCACGCGTACGGGGCGCGGGTTGCGGCGTATCGGGCTATAATCGCGCGTAGCGACCGATGCAGAGAGCGAAAGGGAGGTATGGGATGAAAGTATCCGCCGCGATCGCGGAGATGCTCAAGCGCGAGGGTGTGACGTTCCTGATTGGCTACCCCGTCAACCCGATCATCGAGGCCGCCGCCGAGGCGGACATTCGCACAATTATCGTGCGACAGGAGCGGACGGGGCTGCACATGGCCGACGCCGTCAGCCGCATCACCTCCGGGAGGCAGATCGGCGTCTTCGCGATGCAGCACGGACCCGGCACGGAGAACGCCTTCGGCGGTGTCGCGCAGGCGTACGGCGATTCGGTGCCGATTGTGGTGCTGCCCGCCGGGTATCCGCGGCATCTCGCGCACGTGCCGCCGAACTTCGACGCCTACCTCAACTTCCAGCACGTCACCAAGTCCGTCGAGCAGGTGACGGTCGCCTCCGCCGTACCCTCTGCCATGCGCCGCGCCTTCACGCAGGTTAAGAACGGTCGCCCGCGCCCGGTGATGGTCGAGATCCCGACCGACCTCTTCAATGAAGAAATCCCGGATTCGTTCGTCTATGAGGCCACAACCCGGCTGCGCTCCGGCCCCGACCCGGCGGTGGTTGCCGAGGTCGCGCGGGTGCTCGCCCGCGCGGAGCGACCCGTGATCTACGCCGGGCAGGGCGTGCACTACGCGGAGGCGTGGCCGCAGTTGCGCGCTCTCGCGGAACTGCTCGAATGCGCCGTGACGACGAGCCTGGAGGGGAAGAGCGCCTTCCCGGAGACGCACCCGCTCTCGCTCGGTTCGGGCGGGCGCGCCATCCCCAAAACGGTGCATCACTTCCTCTCGAACGCGGACGTCATCTTCGGCATCGGCTGCAGCTTCGGCGCGACGAACTACGGCGTCGCGATGCCGCCCGGCAAGACGATCATCCACGCCACGCTCGACCCGGCGGACATCAACAAGGACCTCCGCGCCGACCACGCGCTGATCGGCGACGCGGCGTTGACGCTCGACGCGGTTATCGCGGCGGTGCGGCAGGAGTTGGGCGGCAAGGCGCGGGGCCGCGCGGACGCCGTCGCGCGGGAGATCGCATCGGTGCGGGAGGAATGGCTGGCGCAGTGGATGCCGAAACTGACCTCCGACGAGGCGCCGCTCTCGCCCTACCGCGTGATCTGGGACCTCCTGCACACGGTCGATACGACGAACACGATCATCACGCACGACGCGGGCAGCCCGCGCGACCAGCTCTCGCCCTTCTGGGTCTCGGAGAACCCGCTCTCGTACATCGGCTGGGGCAAGACGACGCAACTCGGCTACGGCCTCGGGCTGGCGATGGGGGCGAAACTGGCGCGGCCGGAGAAGCTCTGCATCAATGTCTGGGGCGACGCCGCGATCGGCTTCACGGGGATGGACTTCGAGACGGCGGTGCGCGAGCGCATCCCGATCCTTTCCGTGCTGATGAACAACTTCTCGATGGCGATTGAACTACCGATCATGCAGACGGCGACGGCGAAGTACCGCAGCACGGACATCAGCGGCCACTACGCGGACATGGCGAAGGCATTCGGTGGCTATGGCGAGCGGGTGGCGGAGCCAGGCGAGATCATCCCCGCGATCAAGCGGGCCATCGCGCAGACCGAGGCGGGGACGCCCGCACTGCTGGAGTTCATTACCGCCAAGGAGATCAACTTCTCGACCTTCAAGTATTAGCGCATACTGCAACGACCGGGAAAAACGCTCGGGCGCGGTGTGATCACAGGCGGTTATCTCTCGGCGGGATCATCGGACAGACAAAACGTGGGGAGCAGAGCCATTCGGCCTGTTCCTCACGTTGTTGCTGTGTCGTGTGCCGGGGCGGTGTGCGCCTAGGCGAGCGCGCCGGGGCCGCTGAGCGCGTCCGACGTGTTGAGGTCCATCGCCGCGAGGTACTGCCCGAGCAGGCGGATGAGATTGCGCGCCTGCGGCTCGCCCATCTTCTTGAGAGCGGCATCTAGTTGCACCAGGCGCATCTCCTCGACCAGCGCGAGGGTCTCTATGCCGCTGGACGTCAACTGGACGAGCACGACGCGCCGATCCGTCGCGTGGGAGCGGCGATTGACCATCCCCTGCCGGACGAGCCGGTCCACGATGCCCGTCATGGTTCCCAGTGAGTGGTGCGTGTGGTTCGCGAGCGTGCCCATCGTGCATTCACCTGCACGATTGATCGCGACAAGCGTGAAGTACTGCTGAAGCGTCAGCCCGAATGGGACGAGCGACGCGGCGAACTGACGCGCGCCGCCCCAGGTGACGCGCGCGATGTCCTGCGACAACTGGTCGCGCAGGGGGACTTGCTCGCTCTCGGATGACTCATCCATCAGCGTCATACTGCCGTTCCGTGTCACTGTTGCCATTTCCGTCACGCTCGCTTCCCTCTCTTCCACTTCCCCTGGGCACGGGATGGGCGCGTTGTGTGGAGGGCGCTCACCGTTTCCCATTTCACTCCTCACAATGCCTGAACGAAATATCGCGCATTTTGTGACGATGGCGACGCAATCACTTGCACTATCATGACAATGCCGCAACGTAGTTGATCGGCCACGCATGAGAAACGGGGCAAATTGATAATCCATCCCGCGAAATGTGCGAGCCTTTTCGTCCAATCGTCGTTGTGCGTAACCCGCCAGGCGCGTTTACGTCGGCTCGTCAGCGCCCCGGGGTTACCACCATAGAAGGGGCGAGGCATCGCCTCCCGGTGGGCGATCCCGGCGTAACCGCAGCAGGCACTGGCAGATCGTCGTGCCGAGCGTTTGGCGTCCGGTCTTTTCCACAGATAGTGATGATGCAATGCTGTGGGGATGAAAGCGAGCGGCTGATTTTTCATCGTGCCGGAATGTGGGTAGTAGTCGAGTGGAAGCGAGCGGGCGGACCGCTCGGGTGCAGTGTTTGTTTGGGGACACAGACATCTGGCTTCTCCTCGTGCACGGAAAACCCGCACAACGGAAAAAGCAAGAACAATACCAATAAGGTGTTTAGAGCTGGAATATAGTCTATTTATAAATCTTAGAGTGATCACAGGAAAATCCGATCTACAGGCAGTGTCGTGGCATTAAACGCCATCCACTATTCGTAGCGAAGCGTTATTCGGATCAGTGGCGATCCGGGAATCCCAGGACAGTAGGAGGGATTGGTCGGCTACAGTGCGAGATGCTCGATTGCCTCGAACTCGATAGCCTCGAACTCGATAGCCTCGAACAGGAAGGTGCGGTTTTTCCCCGCCCGCTTTGCCATCGTCATCGCCGTGTCCGCGACGGCGTAGAGGCTGAAGGCGTCCGGCACGTCGTTGGGGTACAGCCCGATGCCGATGCTCGCGGTGAAGGG
>JBBSII010000528.1:0-3762 GCA_038232175.1 Thermomicrobiales bacterium | reverse complement strand
TGGCAGCAGTACGGGACGAGCTTCAATGAGCAGGTCTACAAGGAGAAGTCACCCGCCGCGTGGGACTACCTCAACCGGATCAAGCCGAACCTCTGGCAGAAAGGCGCGACCTACCCCGAGGCGGCGACGAAAGTCGATCAACTCTTCGCGGACGGCGAGGTGCACTTCACGATGAGTTACAGCCCGACGGCCGGCTCGGTCGGCATCGCCACCGGGAAATACCCGAAGACGACGCGCACGTTCTACCTGGACGCGGGGACGATCGCGAACACGAGCTACGTGACGATCCCGTTCAACGCGAAGAACAAGGAGGCGGCGCTCGTGCTCGCCAACTTCCTCGAATCGCCGGAGGCGCAGATCGAGAAGGCGAAGCAGACCCGCTCCGGGGACTCGACCGCGCTCGATGTGGGCAAACTCTCGGAGGCGGATCGCAACACGCTCAAGGCGATTCCGCTCGACCCGGCGACGATCCCAAATGCCGAACTCTCGCTGCACGCGCTGCCCGAACTGCCCGCCGCCTACGTCGATCGCATCGAGAAGGACTGGCAGGCGAATGTCCTGAGGAAGTAGCCGCCGCTGGCGCGATGGGGTGATCGCTTGTTTCCGACGCAGAGCCGTGCACCGGCGACGACACCAATGTATCGGCCGCGCCGCGCCGCCGTCTGGCGCGCGCGGCTGACGCCGTACCTGCTGCTGCTGCCCGGTGTCGCGGTCATTCTGCTGTTCCTCATCGGTGGCGTCGGCTTCGCTATCGCGCAGAGCCTCGGCCTGTTCGCGCTGCTCGGCGAATCGGAAGTGACCTTTCGGCATTATGGCGACGTGCTGCGGGACGTGGAGGTGCGCGATGCGCTGCTCGTCTCGCTGCGCATCTCCGGCGCCAGCACCGCCATCGCACTCTGCGTCAGCCTCGCATTGACGATGCTCCTGCGGCGGCGATTGCGTGGCGATGGCGTGCTGCGGGTGCTGTTCCAGTTGCCGTTGCCGATCCCGCACCTCGTCGGGGCCGTGGGCATCATGTTCCTCGTCGCGCAGAGCGGCTCCGTCGCGCGTGTCCTCAACGCGGTCGGCCTGCTGCACGACCGGAGCGACTTTCCGCTCCTCGTCGGCGACCGGTTCGGCGTCGGCATCTGCCTCGTCTATGTCTGGAAGGAAGCGCCGTTCATCACGCTCCTCCTGCTCGCCGCGCTCTCCGGCATCGGGGATCAGTACGAGGAGGCCGCCCGCACGCTCGGCGCGTCCGCATGGCAGCGATTCCGGCACGTCCTCCTGCCGCTGCTGCTCCCGGCGATGCTCTCTGCCTCCCTGATCGTCTTCGCGTTCACCTTCGGCGCGTTCGAGGTGCCGTACGTGATGGGGCGGACGTACCCGAAGGCGCTCCCCGTCTGGGCGTATCAGCGGTTCAGCGATGTCGATCTCAACCAGCGGCCGGAGGCGCTCGCCGTCAGCGTGCTGATCGCGCTCCTCGCCGCCACCGTGATCGTCGCGTATGCGTCGCTCTCCCGCCGCATCCTCGGAGGTGGCCGATGACCGCCGTGTCGGAGCGCGCGGTGATGCGCGAGTGGGCGATTGTCGTTGCGACGATGCCGCGCGACCGCAGCCGCTGGTGGCCGTCGCTCGTTGTCGCGGCGTGGTGCGCGCTGATCGTGCTGCCGGTCGTCCCGCTGGTGATCTGGTCGGCGGCGTTCTCATGGCGCTGGCCGGACCTCCTGCCCGGTGAGTGGAGCGGGCGTGCGTGGCGCTACGTCTTCTCCCCGACGACGCAGGTGCGGCCCGGTTTGATCGGGAGCGTCACGGTCGGCGTGCTGACGATGCTCCTCTCCGTGGTGATCGGCACGCCCGCCGGCATCGCGCTGGGGCGGATGGCGTTCCGGGGGAAGCGGGCACTGGAGATGCTGCTGCTCGCACCGTTCATCGTGCCGGGGCTGGTGGTGACGATGGGAATTCAAATTGTCTTCATCCGCTGGCGGCTGACGGACACCGTGCAGGGCGTCGTTCTCGCCCACGTCATGCCCGCGCTGCCATACGTGATCGTCTCCGTGGCGGGCGTCGCGGCGAACCTCGGCGTGCAGGTAGAGGAGCAGGGGCGCTCGCTCGGCGCGACTTCGTGGCAGGCGTTCCGCCACGTCACGCTGCCGTTGCTGCGGCCCGGCCTCGCGGTCGGCGGGCTGTTTGCGTTCCTCGTCTCGTGGGGGCAGTACACATCAACGCTGCTGATCGGCGGCGGCAAGGTGCAGACGCTGCCGCTGCTCGTCTACACCTTCACGCGGAGCGGCGACAACCCGATTGCCGCCGCGCTCGCGCTCCTCTTCGTCGCGCCCGCCGTGCTCGCGCTCGTCCTCGCGTCGCGGGCGTTGCGCGGTAATCGGGGCGCTGCTGAGGCGCGGCGCATATGACGAGCGCGGCGCATCCGACTATCGTCGCCTCGTCAGCCAGTGCGCGTGGGGAGAACGCCGTCGCGCTCAACCTCGACGCGCTTGGCAAGGTCTACGCGGGCAAGTGGGCGGTTGCAGACGTGACGCTGCACGTCCCGCCCGGCGCGCTCGTCGCCCTCCTCGGGCCGTCCGGCTGCGGCAAGACGACGACGCTGCGGATGATTGCGGGCCTCATCGAGCCGGACAGCGGCGACATCCGCTTCGATGGCGTCTCCGTCCGCCCGGTGCCGCCCGAGCGGCGCGGCGCGGTGATGGTCTTCCAGCAGCCGACGCTGTTCACGCACCTCGATGTGGCAGCGAACGTCGGCTTCGGCTTGCGGATGCGCGGGGAGAGACGCTCGATTATTGCTGCCCGCGTCGAGGCCGCGCTCGGTCAGGTGCAACTCGCGGGCTACGGTCGGCGGCGCGTCGGCCAACTCTCCGGTGGGCAGCAGCAGCGCGTCGCACTCGCCCGCGCCCTCGTGACGGAACCCCGCGTGCTGCTGCTCGATGAGCCACTCTCGAATCTCGACCCGTCGTTGCGGGATGAGATGCGCGACCTGATCGCGCACCTGCACGCCGCGCAGGGCATCACGACCGTGCTAGTGACGCACGACCGGCAGGAGGCGATGACGCTCGCAGAGACCATCGCGTTTCTCTCGGATGGCGTGCTCCAGCAGTACGCCACCGCGCCGGAACTCTACGAGCGGCCCGCGACACCGGCGGTGGCGCGCTTCTTCGGGATGGAGAACCTCTTCGCGGCGACCATCGCGGGGGGCGTGGCGCAGACCGCGCTCGGGCCGCTCGCGGTCACGCCGCGCGATGCATCGCCCGCTATCGTGACGCTCGGCATCCGGCCCGAGCACGTCAACCTGCACGGCGACGAGAACGTCATTCATGGCCACGTCACGCACCGAACATATCTGGGGCAGCACCAACTCGTCACAATCCGTACCGGGGACGGCTGCACCGACCTGAAGGTGTTGGTGCCAGCCGAAAGTCCTGTTGTGCCGGGGGATGCGCTCCGCGTATCGCTCCCCGCCGCGCATCTTCACCGCATCGCACCCGCCGACCGCGAGCACGATGCATAGTGGTCGATGATTGCGCCGCACCGGTCAACCCGCGCATCGTGGCACGGCTCTTGCCTTATTCAGCGTATACGAAATAGCGGGGCCACGGGGTGCCGCAGTACATTGACAACCAACGTCCGGGACGGGAAACACGGTTCACGCGGCTGCACGTGATAGGATGATGAGAACCACGGCAGACTGGGGAGCAAGAGGAAGAACCACCGGAGATTCATACGCGCGCAATGACGCGCGGCCAGCGGCCACGGAAGAAGTCTTCCGTG
>JBBSII010000527.1:0-3764 GCA_038232175.1 Thermomicrobiales bacterium | reverse complement strand
CATTTGATGGAGTTCATCGAGGCGCACCTGCGCAGCCGCCGATTCCGCACGCTGACGGCGAATGTCTGCGGGGAGAGCGCCGCCGATGTGGCCGAGCACGTCATCCAGCAGATCGACACGGCGGGGACCCTCGGCCCGACGATCGCGCCCGTCTTCCCGAAGGGGCCAGCCCTCACCGGTGGCCCAGTGATCACCGCGCTCGACACCGGCTGGTACGCGGTGAGCATCGTCGTGGAGGAGCACTTGTTGCTCTCCGCGATTGACCACTTGCGGCGCGCGGGAAGCGGCGGCATCACGGTTGGGAAACCGGAGTACGTCTTCGAGCCAACATCGCGCGCATATGTCGCGATGCTCGAAGCGCTCGGGCTGCGCGATGAGGCGCCGACATGATGCGTATTTTCGACGACCTTGATGCGGCGAAAGCGGCGATTCTGACCCGTCCGAAGGGCGCGGAGACGGCGCTTTCTGAGGGCGTGCGATGCGGCATCCGCGAGATTTTCGGTCAGGACCTCTCCGTGGGGGAGGTCGCGCGGACGATCTGCGATGCGGTCGCGCGGGACGGCGACACCGCCGTCCGTGACTATACGAGCCGGATTGATCGCGTCGAGATCGACGCCTTCGAGGTACCCGCGTCGGCGATGCGCGCGGCGCTCGACCGCATACCCGCCGCACTGCGCGAAGCGCTCGAACTCGCCGCCGACCGGATTGACGCGTATCACCGGCACGAGCGACACGAAGGGTGGGTGTGGTCAACGGCGGACGGTACACTCGGTCAGATCGTGCGTCCGTTGCAGCGCGTCGGGTTTTACGTGCCCGGCGGCACCGCTGCCTATCCCTCGACGCTCCTGATGTCGGCGATTCCGGCGCGCGTTGCCGGGGTGAAGGAACGCATCGTCGTCACCCCGCCACATCCGAAGGGCGTCGCGGATGCTATCTTGGCGGCGGCGACCATCGCGCGGATTGACCGCGTCTTCGCGGTTGGTGGCGCGCAGGCGGTCGCCGCGCTCGCATACGGGACGGAGACGATCCCACGGGTTGATAAGATCGTCGGGCCGGGCAATCCCTTCGTCAGCGCGGCGAAGCGCCATGTCTTCGGGCAGGTGGCCATCGATCAGATCGCGGGGCCGACGGAGACGATGATCATCGCCGACGATACCGCTAACCCGGCGTTCGTCGCCGCCGACCTGATCGCGCAGGCCGAGCACGGCGACACGTCCTCCGCGATTCTCCTTGCCACCACGCGCAGCCTCGCCGATGCGGTGGCGGCGGCGGTTGAATCGCAACTCACGACGCTCGCGCGCGCGGACGTTGTGCGCGCATCACTTGCCAATACCGGCGGCGCGATCATCGTTCCGTCCATCGAGATGGCCATCGCACTCGCGAACGCCTACGCCCCTGAGCATCTCTGCCTGCTCGTTCGCGAGCCGTGGGAGTACGTCGGCCTGATCGAGAACGCGGGCGGCGTTTTCCTCGGTGAAGGAAGCCCGGAGGTATTGGGCGATTATGTCGCCGGCCCGAGTCATGTGATGCCGACCGGCGGCACGGCGCGCTTCTCGTCCGCGATGCACGTCGGAGACTTCGTGCGGACGATGAGCGTGGTCGGCTTGCGACCGGACGCGAGCGCGCGACTCGCCGAATCGGCGGCGACAATCGCGGACGCGGAGGGCCTGCCGGGTCATGCATTCGCCGCACGCCTCCGGGCGCATGGGTGTCGTCAGGGCGAGGGCGACGCATGACGGACACCGCGATGGACCTGCGTCGGCTTTTGCGCCGTGACCGCCCGGATGGCGCCGTGCGCCAACCCGACGATGACACGGTGAGCATCGCCGCGCGGTGGGGCATCGCGCCCGAACGGGTCGTCCGGCTACACATGAATGAGAACCCGTACGGGACGCCGTTGCGAGTGCAGGAGGCGCTCGCGTCCTTCGATCGGTACCATCACTATCCCGACACGGAGCACACCGCGCTCCGTCGCAATCTGGCGGACTATACGGGCCTCGACCCGGCCCGAATCGTCGTGGGAAATGGCGCGACGGAACTGATCGATGACCTCTGCTTGCTCTTCATCGATCAGGGCGACGCGGTGATCCTCCCGGACGCAACCCTCGGCTTCGACGCGGCGCGCATCGGCCTGTTCGGTGCGATCTGCCGTGTCGTCCCACGGCGGCCCGATTTCACGCTCGACATTGACGCGATGGAGGCGGCAATTACGCCCGCGACGAAACTCGTGCTGCTGGCGTCGCCGAATGACCCGTCGGGCAATCTCTGCCGCGAGCGGGACATTGTGCGGCTGCTGCGCCGGGATGTGATCGTGGTCGTGGACGAGACGTACTTCGAGTTCGGCGGCCGTACGGTCGCCCCGCTGATCCGCGAATTCGACAACCTTGTCGTTTTGCGGACGCTCTCACACTGGGCGGGACTGGCGGGATTGCCACTCGGTTATGCGCTTGTGCCGCGCTGGATCGCCTCGGAAGCGCGTCGGGTGCAGCAGCCGTACGGCATCACTGCGGCGGCACAAATCGCCGCTGAAGCGATCTTCACCGAGTTGCCGTACTTTCGCAATGTGACGCGCCGCATCCGGCTGGAACGCCTCCGCATGTATCGCGCATTGCGGAAACTTAACGTCGTGCGGCCACTGGAGAGCAAGGCGAATTTCCTCCTTCTCGACGTGCTGCTCGGCACGTCTGCGGCCCTCGTCGATTGGCTCGCCCAGGACGGCATCATTGTGCGCGAGTTTGCGGAACCCGCGCTCGCGCGGTATGTGCGCATCTCGGTGGGGAAATCTGAGGATACGGATCGGCTAATGCGGCGCATGACCGAACTGGCGCGACGCTACGCGCGGGAGCTTCCACTATGACGACAACGGCACGAACGGCAATGATTGAGCGCGAGACGGCGGAGACGCATGTCGTCGTCAGTGTTGGCATCGACGGCACCGGGAAGACGGAGATCGCCACGGGTGTCGGTGCGCTCGACCACTTCCTGACGCTCTGGGCGCGACACGGGTTGTTCGATCTCGAAGTGGCGGCGAATGGTGACTTAGAGGTGGACGGCCATCACACCGTTGAAGATGTCGGTTTGTGCCTCGGCAAGGCGCTCAGTGGCGCGCTCGGCGACCGGCGCGGCATCCGTCGCGCGGCGAGTATGACGATGCCGATGGACGAGGCGCTCGCGACGACCGCCGTTGATATTGGTGGGCGCGGATACTTCGTGATGCAGGGGGCGTTTAGCGCCCCGCACATCGGGCAATTGGAAACCGACCTCGTGCGCCATTTCCTCCATTCGCTCGCGCTGGAAGCCCGCATCAATCTGCACGTCCTCCTGCATTACGGGACGAACGCGCACCACGAGGTCGAGGCGATCTTCAAGGGGTTCGGTCGCGCGTTCGATGCCGCGACGCAGATCGACGCGCGCTTGGGCGATGCGGTGCCGTCATCGAAGGGCGTGATCGAAACCTAAGCCCGGTTCAGCGCGTCCTGTTGCGCCGCAGTTAATTCGGTGATCCCCTTTTGCGCCAGCGCGAGCATCTGCGCGAGCGCATCGGCGCTGAAGGTGTCATGCTCCGCCGTCATCTGCACCTCAATGAACGCGCCCGCGCCCGTCATGACGACATTCGCGTCCACATCGGCGACGCTGTCCTCGCGATACTCAAGGTCGAGGCGCGGTTCACCATCGACGATGCCGACACTGACCGCCGCGACCGAGGCGCGCACCGGCGGGCGCACGATCAACCGCCCGTCAACCAGCGTGCGGAGCGCGATCAT
>JBBSII010000526.1:0-3765 GCA_038232175.1 Thermomicrobiales bacterium | reverse complement strand
TGGGTCGGCGGTGGCCGCCGCGACATACAAGCCGTCGTTCGCGCCGCCGGCGTCGAAGATCAGTTCGATGCAGGTCGGACCCCGGCGGTTGTCGAAGAGTGGCACCTCGGACCGCGACCCATCGGTCGGCAGGGGACCGATGCGCGCGGCGGGGGCGCCATCCAGGGAGACCGATAACGTCCGCCCGTCCCCGGCGGCGAGCAGCGTCGCCGAGGGGCTGGCGGTGACGATTGAGCAGCGGCGACCCACGCCCCCCTTGGCGACCCTCTCCCCGCGTATCCACGCATCGGACATCACGGCCACCATCCGATCCGTAGGCCAGCCTGGATGCGGCAGCCGCGCCCACGGGCCGTGGGAATAGGACCACGCGGGATCGAGGGGGGAGATGAACGCCCGCCGCTCCGCCGCCGTTGTCACTCGTTGGGCGGGGGCAACCACGGCCACCCCGCCGGTCGGGGTCGACACGGGCGCGCGTGGCGCGACGGGTGGTGAGGGGGTGATGGTCGACATGAGGGAAGTCGGCGCCGGGTGGGGTACAGCGGTCGGCGCGTCACCCCGGCTGCACGCTGTGAGGATCGCGCCTGCGATGCTGGACGCCATACAGCCGAGGAAACGACGACGATTATGCCTCAGTAACCCGGCTATATCGCCCACAGATTTCCCCTCTCCCACCCGCTGTTCCCAATCTCCGACTGGGAGACGAATTGCTGGGCCACCGCAGCAGGCCACCGGTCATTCCTACACACCGGCGATGGGCACGAAACGTGCCATTGCAACAAATACCGGGAGCCCATTTTGAGCGACCCATCGAGCAACGCGCGGTGTTCATCTCTGGCGGTAGCGAGTGCCCACGCTCGGTCCGCAAGCGGCTGATGGGACAGCCGGAGGAGGCAAAGGACGACCGACATTACGCCATATGCCAGACGGCGCGGGCCGATTTCTCTTTTGGGCCACTGCCGGACACGCGTACCGCGTTGAGCGATTCGTGGTGTGCAGCGTATCACGACGCATGCGGACAAGCCTGTCTCACCTCCGCATCGTCCGACATCTCTGCAGCACGCACTTCGCGTTCACGCTCCACGACTGCATCGAGGATACGCGCAGCGGCAAGAAGTTCATCCAGCGCCACCATGGCCGCCTCGTCATCCTCTTTCCCATGCGCTCGCGGCTCTGCCATCGTCTGTACCCCCTTAGGGTCTATACCACTCACACACCTTTTCCCAAGCACTTTCATTGCCATCACCCCCGGTGCCCGGTGGCGTCCCGAATCATGCGAAGGTCAAGCGTACCCTCGGACGAGGATGATGACAATATGCTCACCGGCGGATGCCCTCCCGGAGATGCGGCTGTCATCCTGCCCGCGCATCCTGCCTACGTGCGGCACCGATGCCACGCCGAATGATGATCCACGTAAACCCGCGCGCCCATGTTTTCAGGGATGATCCCAGATGATTGCAGGGCGCGAGCATTCCGGAGGGATGGGAACAGTGCGCGACTTCACCACGAGGCCGATAGGGCGGACACCGCGCGTGAGCGTGGTGATCCCGACGCTGAACGAAGCGGAGAACCTGCCCCACGTCCTGCCCCGCATCCCCGCCTCGATCCACGAGGTCATCCTCGTCGACGGCCGCTCCACCGACGACACCGTCGCGGTGGCGCGCGCGCTCCGCCCGGACGTGCGCATCGTGCGGGAGACCTCCCCTGGGAAGGGTGCCGCGCTGCGCGCGGGGTTCGCGGCGGCCAGCGGCGACATCATCGTCATGCTGGACGCGGACGGCTCGACGGACCCGCGCGAGATCCCCGCCTATGTCGAGGCGCTCCTCGCCGGGGCCGACTTCGCCAAGGGGTCGCGCTTCCTGCGAGGAGGCGGCACCGTCGACATGTCGCTGCACCGGCGGCTGGGCAATGCGGCGTTGACCAGGCTGGTGCGGCTCCTCTTCGGGGGGGGTTACACCGACCTCTGCTACGGGTACAACGCCTTCTGGTCGCGCGTGGTGCCGCTGCTGGCGCTGGACGGCGACGGCTTCGAGATCGAGACGCAGATGAACGTGCGGGCGCTGCGGATCGGGCTGCGGGTGGTGGAGGTGCCGAGCTTCGAGACGGCACGGATGCACGGGCTGAGCAACCTGCGCGCGATGCCGGACGGCTGGCGCGTCCTCAAGACGATCGTGCGCGAGCGGCGTCGACACCAGAGCACACGGAGACAGAAAAACCCGCCGTCAACCGGATACCGCGCACCGATGCAGAACGACGATCCCGCAAGCCAGTGATGCATGACAGGGTGACTTATCGCGCGACCAAGCGACGGTAGCGCGCCTCGGCGAAGGTGTACGTCGCGTACGCCACCAGCCCGAGCGCCACCGCCCCGAGCAGCGCCCCGCCGTACGGCCGCTGCGCCAGCACCGCCAGGGCGTCCCCCACCCCCTTCGCCTCCCCCGCGTTATGCCGCACCGCCGCGATGATCAGGAAGATGCCGACCGTCACATCCACCGCGCCGAGCGCCGCGTGGCCCGCCCGCCCGAGCGGCACCACCCATCCCCGCTCCGCCGTGTTCGCGCCCGTCAGGTCCAGCTTCTCCCGGAAGCCGGCGGTCGCCGCCTGCCAGAAGAAGAAAACCGCCACGCCGAGCACCGCCACGCCGATCGCGACGACGAGCGCCGCGCCGAACGCATGGGCGAGCAGGCGGGCGGTCCAGTCGCGAGTCGCCTGGTCCGAGCTCTCGCCGCTGGTGTGCCGTTGCAGGACCAGCTTGGCCGCGACGACGCCGAGGGCGGTATAGGAGCAGCCGAGGGCCGCAGAGCCGACCCGCGTCGCCGCCCCCTTGGCGTCGGCCCCCCTGCGCCCCGGATCGAGGGCAGCGTCCACGAAGAGCCACAGCGCGTGGGCGAAGAGGCCGAGGGCGATGAGGCCGACGAGGAAACGGCCGAAGGGCAGCTCGTAGAGCGTCGCGATGGCACCCCGGTTGTCGGTCGTCCCGCCCCCGCGACCGAAGGTGGCGCGGGCGGCGAGGATGCCAACGAGGAGGTAGACGACGCCCTTGGTGGCGTAGCCGCAGCGCCCGAGGCGGACGGTCCAGGGGTTGGTCGCCGCGTCGCGGGCAGTCGCCCCGGCGTTATCGGCGGCGCGCTTGGCGGCGATCATCGGCGGGCGCGGCATGGCGGGTCTCCTTTTGGGCGGTGCTGCCATCGCAGGGACGGCGGGGGCGGCGAGCAAAAATCCGCGCCTCTGTCCCGGGATGCAGGGCGCGTGCCACGGTGGCGCGACGCTGCGGGTTGCTCGACATCGCGTCGCTCTCGGCCCGAATTGGGCGGTGGCCAGAGGTCTACGGTAAATACTTGTCATCGCATCGATCCCGTTGGAGCAGGACGATGATGTGGCCGAAATGCACAAGTCGAGATCGTTCTTGGCGTGCCGCTGATGGCGCACGCCCGTTTACAGCCCGCGCAGAGATGCGTCACTCCTTTCATCGCGGCGTCGGCCCCCACCAAATGATACCCTGCGGATGCACCGAAAAGCCGGTAGGTAGAGCGGAGGAGGAAAAGGAGCCATTCGCAGATGCGTTGGCTCGCAACCATGCATCCGAGGAGGCTCCCATGGAATTGATGATAGCATACCCGCTCATCTTGCCCGATCAGCCGCTCTCCCTCGACGATTTGGAAGGGGCGATCCAGGCGTGGGGACAGGAGATCAAGCAGCGTGCGCTCGCCTTGGCGTGGGAAGCGCAGGCGGGACAGCGGCCGGTCGTCCCGTGTCCCACCTGCCAAT
>JBBSII010000525.1:0-3773 GCA_038232175.1 Thermomicrobiales bacterium | reverse complement strand
TGGCCCCGCACGCTAGCGACGGCCACCCGGGCCGAGCGCCTCCTCGAGGAGGGCCAGGTTGGCCGGCGTCGCGGCGGTGCCGAAGCCGAGGCGCACGTGGCGCTCGCCGCCGGCGAAATAGGCGCTGGGGGCGAGCAGGAGGCCGTGCTCGCGCAGGAGGCGCGCGCTGAGCGCGCTCGTGGCCCCCGCGCCGAGCCACCGCGGGTAGGCGACCACCCCGCCGCGCGGGGGCTGCCACGCGAACAGCGCGGCGTGCCGCCCGAGGAAGTCCCGCAGGTGCGCGAGATTGGCCCGCGCGAGCGCCCGGTTGCGCGCGAGGAGCCGCGCGGCGTGGCGCAGCGCCAGCGCCGCCAGGAATTCGCTCGGCGCGCCGACGAAGCTGTTGAAGTGCAGGCGCAATTCCCCGACGGCGGCCAGCACCGTCGCGTCGCGCGTCGCCAGCCAGCCGACCCGCAGGCCCGGCAGCCCGAGGGTCTTCGAGGTGCTGTCGAGCACCACCGCCCGCGCCGAGAGATCGGCCAGGCTCGGGGGCTCCCCGGCGTCGGTGAGCGGCAGCCCGCGGTAGATCTCATCGCCGACGAGGATCGCGCCCGCATCGTCGGCGAGGGCGATTAGCCGCGCCAGATAGCCGTGGTCGGGGACGAAGCCGGTCGGGCTGTGGGGGAAGCTCGTCACGATGAGGCGCGTCGCGGGCCGCAGCAGCCGCGCGAGGTCGTCGAGGTCCGGTCGCCACCCCGCCCCCTCGTCCGCCTGCCACGGGGTCACGTCCCCGCCGCGCCACGCCGCCAGCGAGGCGAGCGGCCCGTAGTGCGGGGTGTGGACGATGACATGGTCGCCCGGTCGGACCAGCGCCAGGAAGAGCGACGCCAGGGCGTCGTCCCCGCCGCAGGTCACGATGAGGTGCTCCGGCTGGAGGCGGGCGTACCGCCCGGCGATGGCGGTGCGCAACTCCCGCCCGCCGTGGATCCCGGGATAGGCGAGCGACAGGCGGGCGAGGCGCTCCGCGGCGTCGGGCTCGCAGGCGAGCAACTCCGCCAGCGGGAGCGGCTCGGCGAAGGAGGGGCTGAGGTTGGCCCGGGCGGCCGCCGCCGGACCCTCGCTGAAGAAGCGCTTGAGTGGGAAGTCCCCGATCGCCGACACCGTGCCCCTCCTCACCCCGGCAAGCGCCGGGTCGCGCGCACGCCGCGCTCGTTCTCAAACCGGCGCCCGTCAGACCGGCGCCGAGGACGGCTACTAGGATAAACATGTGCTTCCACCCAATCAAGGGTTTTGAGACGGGCTATAGGGTAGACCCCAGTCGGACACTCCGTTGCGTGCTGCTCGTCGCCCCGCGCGGCGGGGCGACGGCGCCACCCACAGCCGGACTCGTCCCGGAAAGGTGCGCGCCTCAGCCGCCGATCGCCCGCCGCAGCGCGCCGCCGTGGTTCGTCAGCTCGCCCATCGCCACACCCTCGATCATCTGCTCCACCGTCATCTCGGGGATTTCGTTGATGAACTGCCCCCGCCGGTCGAGCTGTTCGTCGCTCAACCCGCGGATGAACGCCGGCATCGTCGGCTTCGCCCCCCGCAGCGCCGCCAGCACCTCGCCCTTGGTCGCGCCCCGGCCCGCCTCGAGCTCCTGCGCGTTCCCCTGGTCGACCGCCGCCATCGGGAAGGGCACCATCGCCTCGTTGCGCGCGATCTTGCCGAAGATGTCGGCGAAGAAGGGAACAACGCCCGCCAGGTGACGCGCCTGCACATTCACCGGCCAGCCGGTGTCGGCGCAGGTCTCCTTCCACTTCTCGTCCGGGCACCGCTCGACGTCCTGGACGACCTCGTCGAATGCCTGCTCGTACCGTCGCGCCAACGCCTCCGCCCGCTCGCTCATCGCGCACCTCCATGGAACTACATGACTGATGGACTATGCCTAGCATACGGGGTACGTCAAGAATGTGAAGGGACGCACGACCCGGTCGTAAAGCAGAGTTGTCCGCACTCCGACCCACTCGGCGGGAAACCTGGCAGCGCGGTCAAGGGCACATAAGTGGTGGACGTGGTGATAATGCGACGGCATGTCAATCTGGGGTACACCCCAGATGGACATTGATAGTTGGGTTTCGGTGAGCCTACGCTCCACGAGTGACCGACATAATTATCTCAAAACCCCAACGGGACCGAGCACATTACCCCTTGGGGGCGGCAGCACGCTGCGCTCATGGTGCGAGAATGGCCACAGGCCGTGATAAGATCGTCGCAGACGCCGAAGGTACTGCAAGGAGGGGTGCGATGGTCAAGCTGTCGATTTCCATCGAGGGGTGGGCCGGCCTCACCTGGCCGGTATGGGAGGACCGGGTCGCCGATGTGGAAGCGCTCGGCTTCGCCGGCCTCTATATTTCCGACCATCTCGCCTTCCACATGCCCCCGGCCGCCCCTTGCCCCGACGCGATGATCGCCCTCGCCTACGCCGCGCAGCGCACCGAGCGCGTCCAGATCGGCACGCTCGTCTCGCCACTCTCCTTCCGCGACCCCGTCCAGCTCGCGCGCCAAGCCGCCGCGCTGGACGACCTGTCGGGCGGCCGGATGGTCGTCGGGGTCGGGGCAGGATGGCATGAGCCGGAGCATCGGACCTTCGGCTATGAGCTGGGCGACCTGCGCACGCGGATGGACCGCTTTGCCAATGGGCTCGCGGTCATCGCGGGGCTGCTGCGCAGCGACGAGCCGTTCACCTACGACGGGCGATACCACCGGGTCCGGGATGCGCTGCTGCTGCCACGGCCGCAGCGCCACGGCGGGCCGCCAGTAATGGTCGGCGGGCGGGGCCCGAAGCGGACCCTGCCGCTGGTGGCGCGCTACGCGGACATCTGGAACGCGCAGAGCCTGAGCCCCGAAGCGTTGCGCGAGGCATCGGCGCGGCTGGACGACCTCATCCGGGAGGCGGGGCGCGAGCCGCGGGATGTGAAGCGGACGATGATCGCACCGGTGTTCTGCGCGCGCGATGAGGGCGAGATGGAACGGCAGGTCACGCCCTTCCGTATCTTCTTTGGCGACATGCCGTTTGACGAGTTGCTGGCCGCAATCCGGGCGCGGCTCCCGGCGACGATCATCGGGACGCCGGAGGAGGTGGCGGCGGGGATCAACGCGTATGGGGCGGTCGGGATCGAGGAGCTGATGGTGCAATGGCTCCCGAGCAACGGCGCGGGGCTGCGGCTGCTGGCCGAGGAAGTGTTGCCCCATCTCGCGTGACCGGGCGAGACGCGGCATCGTCGGCGGCCATAGATCAGGGCGTCGTCGTTATGGACTCCCGTGCCGCGCGATGAGGAGGCAGGATAGCCGGGGTCGACCGTCTCATAAATCTTACGCAATAGCAGGTCGTGAGACGATGATAAAAAGACGACTTTCGAGACGGCATCCATTGGAAGAACTGGCGGTGCTGAACAGGGTTCGGGGTTGTCTGTGCGACACGAGGTCGCTTCCAAATGAGTGAAGTCGAGGAAAGGCGGCTTTCAGGCAAGTGTCCAATGCCTGTTCCCACCCCCACATGCGTCGCTGGTAACGGTGGGGTCTGAAGCTGGGGGAGAAGCCCAAGGGCGAACCAAGCCAAGAGGGGAGCCACAGGCAAGGGAAAGGCCGGACGGGTGAACGCAAGTGAATCCTCATTGAGGCTTCGTCACCGAAGACCGCCGGATATTGGCTGACAAAGACGGCGGAATGGGTCAAATGTACGCCCTCATCATTGAGGGGGTACGAGTGGATACATCATCAGACAAGGATGGATCACGGGCACCACGACCCCG
>JBBSII010000524.1:0-3773 GCA_038232175.1 Thermomicrobiales bacterium | reverse complement strand
GTCTGCGCGCCAATCGCGAGCGCGAGCAGTTGATGACCGAGGCAGACGCCCGCGTACGGCGTGCCGTCGTCCAGTACGCGGCGCACGGTATCGACCGCCGCCATCGCATTCTCCGGGTCGCCGGGGCCGGGCGAGCAGAGCAGCCCATCGGGCGCGAGCGCACGCACCTCCGCATACGGCGTGTCGTGCGGCACGACGGTGACGCGGCACCCGCGCGCGACGAGCGACCGGACGATGTTCTCCTTCAGCCCGCAGTCGAGCACGACGACGTGCGGGCCATCCAGCACCCCGGCGTAATCGCGCGACGCGGGCGCGCTCACATCCCCTACCGCGTCGATGTCCGACGTGAGGCGGGCGCGGCGGGCGCGCTCGACCAACTCGGCGTCGCCCATCCCCACCCGATCCGGCACCAGCACGCCGCGCACGAGGCCATGCGTGCGGATATGTCGCGTCAGGGCGCGCGTGTCCACGTCCGCGATGCCGGGGATGCCATGCTCGCGCAGGTAGGCATCGAGCGTGCCCGTCATCTGCCAGTGGCTCGGCTCATCAACGTACTCGCGTACGATCAGCGCGGAGACCCAGGGCTGACGCGACTCGTCGTCGCCCGGCGTGACGCCGTAGTTGCCGATGATCGGGTACGTCAGGCAGACGAGCTGGCCACGAAACGACGGGTCGGTCGCGATCTCCTGATACCCGGTCATGCAGGTCGTGAAGACGACCTCGCCGTCCGTCTCGACCGGCGCGCCGAACGAGCGGCCGGGGAAGATGCGTCCATCTTCGAGCGCGAGCGCCGCAGTCCGGCTTTCGTCCACATAGGTCATTGCATCTCCCCTCCCGCGAACGCCGGGTTGCGCCGCGCGTCGTAGACCACCCGCCCACCGACGAGCGTCGCGCGCACCGCACCCGTCAGTTTCATGCCGAGCAGCGGAGTGTTCGGCGATTTCGATACGAGTGTTGTTTCCGAGACCATGAACGACGCGGCGGGGTCGAAGATCGTCACATCGGCGGGCGCGCCCGGTCGCAGCGCGCCGCCCGATAGGTTGAAGACGCGCGCGGCGTTAACCGTCAGGTGCCGCACGATCTCCGGCACCGTCAGCAACCCGGCGCGCTCCATCTCCATCAGGAGCGGCAGCGCAGTCTCCGAGCCGGTGAAGCCCGACGGTGCGGTGGCGAGGTCCTGCGCCTTCTCGGCCATCGTGTGCGGCGCGTGATCGGTCGCGATGCAGTCGAGCGTCCCATCCTTCAGCCCGGCGAGCACGGCGGCGGCATCCTCGCTCGTCCGCAGCGGCGGGTTGACCTTCGCCAGCGGATCGAGCGTCGGCCAGCCGGGGTGGTACGGCTTCTCCCATGCCCACGCGCGGCCCCCCGCGACCCACTCGTCGGTGAGCGTCATGTGGTGCGGCATCGCCTCGCCCGTCGCCTTAACGCCCCGCGCCTTCGCCTCGCGCAGCATCTGGACGCCGCCCGCCATGCTGACATGGCAGAGATGGAGCAATCCACCCGTCTCCTCCGCGAGCCGCAGATCGCGCGCGATGATCGCCTCCTCCGCCGCGCGGGGGATGCCCGGCGCGCGCATCCGGTGGGAGACGATGCCCTCATTCATGCCGGCCTGTGGGTCGGGGATCAGCGCCTTGTCCTCGCAGTGGACGGCGAGCGGCTTCCCGTGGACGCGCGTCGCCTCCAGCGCGGCCCGCATGATCGCCTCGCTCATGCAGCTGTCGCCGTCGTCCGAGAAGGCGACAGCGCCCGCCGCCGCCATCCCCGCCCACGGCGCGGGCGACTCCCCTTTGCGGTCGAGGCTGATCGCCCCGATGGGCGAGACGCGCACGATGCCGTCGAGGATCGCCCGCTCGCGCACGTCGCGGATGCGCGCCGCGCTGTCGAGCGCGGGAACGGTGTTCGGCATGCAGCAGACGTGGACGAAGCCGCCGCGCGCCGCCGCCCGCGTGCCGGTCGCGAGCGTCTCCTTCTGCTCCTGGCCGGGGTCGCGCAGATGGACATGGATGTCGATGAAGCCGGGGCAGACGATGCAGCCCGTCGCGTCGAGATTCTCCGGCATCGGCGTCCGCAGGCCGTCCGCGCGGTTCGCCACCGCGCCGAGCGCGGCGATGCGCCCGTTCATTATCATCAGATCCGCGATGCCATCGAAGCCGGACGCCGGGTCGATCACCCGCCCGCCGCGAATCACGAGTGTTCCGCCACCGGCCTGACTTCCCTGCTGTGCCTGCATCACGCGCCCACCTTCGGCCTCAGACAGAAAAAAAGCCTCCCGGATGGCCCGGAAGGCGTCGGCGCTGCACACCGCGAACATCCCCCGGCTCTGCCCGGCGGACGGCGGCGCTGGCGATTCTTTGTTGTCGCGGCGTTATCGTTCACGTTTACCTGCACCCAATCGGTGTTCGTGCGGGCGTGCAACCATTCCCCACGCCTCGACTGCACAGTATACGGATTCCCCCTCAGCGTCAACCCCCATTTCATTGATGAACGTACAGTCGCGGGTTAGTCCGGTGACACGGTATGCTTGCGCTAGCACCCGCGCGACCCACGAAAGGAATGCATGTGACCGAACCGCTCGCCCTGCCACCCGGTGAACCGACCCGCAAGATTCCCCGTGTTGGCATCCGCGCCCCGCTGCACGGGAGGATGCTGCGTTGGGCGGTTGGAGGCGTGGCGGCGCTCGCGCTCGTGCTGGTGATCGCCGTTGCGCTCGTGATCGCGCATTTCCTCAACGGTGGTAACGGCGTCGCGGCGGGCGTCGCGCAGACCTTCGCCGCACCGCGCGCGGGGGACACCGGCAAGATCGACTTGACCGCCAACGCGGCGACCGTCGTTCTCCGCCCGCTCGAAGCGAATAACCCGAACCTCCTGCAAGGGATGTACACGCCGGGAAAGAATCGTGGCGATGCCGTGCTTGAGCATAAGGGCGACAGATGGAAACTCTCCGAAGAGAACGGCTCCAAAGACGCCGAAGAATCCGCGCAGTGGAATGTTGGCGTGGCGTCCGGCGTGGCGCTCTCGTTGAGCCTCGCGATGGACGCATCGAGCAGCGATGTCAACCTGCAAGGGCTGACGCTGAGTGACTTCAGCACGCGGGCGAACGCGGGCACCTTCCGGCTTGTTCTGCCCGCTACGTACAGTGGCGACGCGAAAGGGACGATCAAGGCCGACGCCGGGAATGTGCAAGTGACCGTACCGCCGGGCGCAGCCGTCCGCATCGTGATCGAATCGAAGGCGGGCAGCCGCGATGTTCCCAGCCGGTTCACCGCGCGCAGTGGCGGCTACGAGACACCGGAATACGCAGGCGCGAAGGCCCGCTTCACCCTCACCATCTCCGTGAACGCGGGGCGCGTCACTATCGTCTGACCCGTTGTGCGCATCCTCGGCGGTTATGTTATGCTGGCCGGAACCCATCGCACGCGGTGGGGGAAGAAGGCCATGCGGGAGCGGCACGTTCGGTTCAGCGCGAGAGTGACCGGGCATGTCGGCATGGGCAACGCGGCACAGCGCGATGCGCGGGGGATGGGTACGAGATGAAAGAGCGATTATTTCGCCGTGGGGCGCACGGTGGGCACGGAGCATCGCCGAACGGCGCGGGGGCGACACCCCCATCCAAGTTCAAACCCGAACCGCGCGCGCTCGCGGACGACAACGCATCGCCCGGCATCATCATCCCCTGCGGCACCTGCAAGGAACCGCTCTACGTCAAGGAACTGGAAAATAACCTGTACGTCTGCCCGAAGTGCGGCGCGCATTTCCGCCTGAACGCGCGGCAG
>JBBSII010000523.1:0-3803 GCA_038232175.1 Thermomicrobiales bacterium | reverse complement strand
TGTGCCACGGGTTGTGCTTGTCGCGCCGGACGTGGCACGGTACCCTTGTCGCTGGTATAGAGGGCCGGGCGGGCGAGCGACCGCGAAAGGAAACACGGATCGTGGCATTCAGGAAACAACTGCTCGTGGGTGCAGGCGTCGTCGCGGGGGGCGTCGCGCTGACGCGGCTGCGGCGCAATCGCGACGGGTTTGAGCGCATCATCGCCCTGCCGGGGATCATGGAGCCGATCGAGATCGCGCGCGACGTGACGGGCATTCCGCATATCCGCGCCAACGGTCTGGACGATCTGATGTTCGGCCTCGGCTACGCGACCGCCGAGGATCGCCTGTGGCAACTGGACATCCTCCATCGCGTCGCCTTCGGGCGGCTCGCGGAGATCGCGGGCGAGGCGGCGCTGCCGTCGGACATGTTCATGCTCACGCTCGGCATCCGGCGGGCATCGGAGGCGGGCGCGTCGCGCCTCTCCGGTGAGACAAAGGCCGCGCTCGACGCCTTCAGCGCGGGCGTCAACGGCTACATCGCGCACAAGGGAAGATTCATCGGCCCGGAGTTCGTGCTTGGTCGCTACCGGCCCCTCCCGTGGGACGCCGCCGCGTCCATCGGCAACCTGAAGGTGATGGGGTGGACGCTGGACGGCTTCCTGGAGAAGTTGCTGCTGCGCGACAACATCAGCGCCGCGATTGGGGAAGAGTGGGCGGCGCTCCTCTTTAACGACGACGTCTCCCGCGCGGCGGGCGATCCGGTGGTCTCAAGCGCCGCGTACGCCGCGTTGCAGGAGCATCTGCGCGCGGCGACGCGGGTCATGGAGCAGGTCGCGGGGGTGCGCACCGACATTCCCGGCAGCAACAACTGGGCCGTCGCGGGGGAGCACACGGCCTCCGGCAAGCCGCTGCTGGCGAACGACCCGCACCTCGGCTTCACGATCCCCTCGATCTGGTACGAGTGCCACTTGACCGGCCCCGGCATCAACGCGGCGGGCGCGACGATCCCCGGCGTCCCCGGCGTCGCGATTGGCCACAACGACCATGTCGCGTGGGGGATCACCGCGACGATGCATGTGCAGACCGATGTGTACGTGGAGGAGATGGACCCGGAGCACCGGCTCAAGTACCGCGTTGGCGATGAGTGGGCCGTCGTCGATCGCGTCGTCGATGTGATCCCGGTCAAGGGGCGCGTCGATGCGGAGCCGCACGAGACGCTGATCACGCGCCACGGCCCGATCATCACCGGGTTGGGCGAGGCGAAGGCGGAGACGCGCGCCCTTGCACTGAAATGGGTCGGGCAGGAGACGACCGATGAGATGTCGGGCCTGCTCGGGTTGATGCGTGCGCAGTCCGCCGACGAGTTCCGCGCGGCGTGCGCGCATATCGCCATCCCTGCGCTCAACCTCGTCTTCGCCGACACTGAGGGGCACATCGGCTACCAGTTTGTCGGGCGCGCGCCGCTCCGCCCGCCGGGCTGCGGCATTCGCCCCGTGCCGGGGAGGATGAGCGACCATGAGTGGCACGGGTACATCCCGTTCGCGGAGTTGCCCGGCATCGCCGACCCGCCGGAGGGCTTCATCGCCACCGCGAACACGCAGATTCACGCGGACGATTACCCCTATCCGCTGCCGGGCGTCTACGTCTCGCCCTTCCGCATCCGCCGCATCCGGCAACTGTTGCAGGGACGCGACAATCTGACGCTGGAGGACATGCGCCGGATGCAGGCCGATGTCTACAACCTTCACGCCGAGCCGCTCCGCCCCATCCTGCTCGCGACGCTGGACGACGTACGACGCCGCTGGACGGACACCGAGCGCGACGCGCTCGAACTGCTGCGCGCCTGGGACGGGTTCGCGGAGGTCGATAGCCCCGGCGCGGCGATCTGGGAGGTGACGTACAGCAACTGGATGCACCGGGTCTTCCGGGCGCGGCTCTCGCCCGATCTCGCGGACGAGGCGCTGACGAAGTTCCTCGGTGAGTGCCACTGGGCGCTGCCCGACCGCCTGTTCGCCGGGGATACCGTCGGGTGGTTCGCGGGGAGCACGCGGGACGCGGAGTTGATCGGCGCGTTCGCGGACGCGGTCGCGCATCTGACGGCGGCGGTCGGGCCGTACCCGGCGGAGTGGGAGTGGGGCGCGATCCATCACGTCACCTTTGAGCACCCGATCGCGATGGGCGCGAAGCAACTGGGGCGGTTCATCAATGTCGGCCCGATCCCTGTTGGTGGCGACTGCAACACGGTCAACTGCGCCTTCTGGGACCTCGCGAAGCCCTTCGGCATCATCAGCGGCGTGTCGTACCGGCTGCTCGTCGATCTGAATGACCCGGCGAAGGACGCGCACGCGCTGGGCTGCAACACGGTCGGGGAGTCCGGGCGCATTCGGTCGGCGCATTATCGCGATCAGGCGGGGCCGTGGTCGCGCGTGCGGCACCACCCAATCGGGACGGACGCGGGCGATGTCGCGGCGCGCACCGTGACGCTGGCGCGGCTCGTGCCGTCCGACCGCCAATGAGCGAGGCGACGTGGCGCGCGGACGAGCACGAAGCGATGTACCGGAGCGAGACCGTCCTCTGGTGGTACGTCGCGCTCCGCGAGTACGTGCTGGACTGGCTCAATCTGACGGAGACGATGCCGCGCGCCGTCCTGACGATCCTCGACGCTGGGTGCGGCACCGGTGGGATGCTCGAACGGCTGAAGCCCTACGGTACCGCCGTTGGGATTGATCTCGCCTCCGACGCCGTCCGCATCGCGCGCGCGGGGCGCGGCTGCCTGGTGACGCAAGGCTCACTCGTCGCGTTGCCATTTGCCGACGAAACCTTCGACGTGGCAGTCTCGCTCGACGTGATCTCCGATGCGGGCGTGGCAATCGAAGCCGCCGCGCTCGAAGAACTGTACCGCGCGCTCCGGCCGGGCGGGCGACTCCTCCTCAACCTGCCCGCGTTCACGTCGCTGGCAGGCGAGCATGATGTCGCGGTTCGCACGGCGCGGCGCTACACGACGACAGAGGCGCGCGCGCTCGTCGAGGTACACGGCTTTTCCGTCGAACGGTGCTCGTACTGGAACATGGCGCTCGCGCCCGCCGTCTGGCTCGTGCGTCGGCTCTCGCGCCGTAAGCCGCTCGACGCGGAGACCGCGCATTCGGACATCACGCCGCCGTCCGCGCCGGTCAACCGCGCGCTTCTCGGCGTGGTGCGGTTAGAGCGTCGGCTTCTCCATCGCGTGCGGCGGTTGCCGTTCGGCTCCTCCGTGCTCGTCCTCGCGCGCAAGCGGCCCATGCGCGCCCTGCAACCACGCCCCGAACAGGCCCTCGCTGCGGACGGGCAAAGGGGAAATGTGAACACAGAGGACACGGAGGGCATAGAGAACACGGAGAGATTCTTCTTTTTTTCTTTTCTCCGTGTCCTCTGTGTTCTCTGTGTTAAGTGCCATTCCCTGTCTTGGTGGGTGTAATGCGTTAGCGTTTGTAGAGCACGAGGACGATGCCGCTGCAGATCGCGCCGATGCCGAGCCAGCGGCTGACGGGCACGGGTTCCTTCAGGAAGACGAGCGCCCAGATCGTCGTGAGGACGTAGCCCATCGCCAGCAGCGGGTACGCGACTGAGAGATGGACGCGCGACAGCACGGCGAGCCAGAAGAGCGACCCGCCGAACAGGAGCGCGAACCCCACGAGCACCTGCCACTGCAAGAATGCCCGAATCAGCGTCTCCGGCGCGAAGGTGATCCGGTCGATCCGGTTGACGCCCGCTTTCAGGAGCACCTCACCGGTCGTTGAGAAGATAATCGCGACGACGAGCAGGATGAACGCGGTGCTGTTCAC
>JBBSII010000522.1:0-3810 GCA_038232175.1 Thermomicrobiales bacterium | reverse complement strand
GTCGTCGGCAGGAAGACGCAGATCGCGTAGCGGCCATTCAGATTGAGCATGTGGATGAAAGGCCCCTTCGCCTCGTTCAGATAAAGGCTGTAGACCCACTGACCGTCCGGTGACGCGACCGCAGACTGGCGCGTGCCGCTCATCGTCTCGGCAATCGCCGTCTTGTCCACCACGACGCCCGGCTGGAGCGTGGCGGTGTTCAGATCGTAGAGGCGCACCTTGTAGCCGAGGCCGGGCGTCGCCGTGCCGGTCGGCGGCAGGGCTTCGATCAGGTAGAGCGATGTGCCATCGTTACTCAGCGCATCGAACGAGAAGTCACCGTCGAGGTCCACGTACTTCGGCGGCTGCGCGAAGGCGGTGTCGATCACGGCGAGGTGGCTCGTCGTTGTCGCGGCGTACGTCAAACCCCTGGAGAGCGCGAGCCAGCGGCCATTGGGCGAGAGGCCGCGCGGCGTGCCCGCAACCCCCTCTTCGGGCAGCGCGAACCGCCCCGTGATCGTGGTTTCCCGGCGCGCCTTCCCCGTCTGCGGGTCGAAGGCGCGCACCGTCGTTTGCTCGATGCCGCGCTCCGTCACATAGAGCGTGGACCAGTCCGGCGACGGCACGCCGAGCGGCAAATCCTGCATGCGCGTCCCGCTTCCGGCATCGATGACGCTGAGGCGGTTGGCCGGGACGCCGTTGCCGTCGCGGACGTACAGGCGATCCCCCGTCGCTTTCGGCGCCGCCGCAGTCGTCGGGATGGCGGCTGGCTGTGCAGGTGCCGCAGTTGGCGCAACGGTCGGTGGTGCGGGGGATGGAGCCGTTGTTGGCGTTGCCGTGCCGCAGGCGACGAGCACGAGGGCCAGCACGCCACTAATCAGGAATTGTCGTCGCATGGTCGTCACCTCCGCATCGATCGAACAGGGGATCATTCACCTCTTCTACAACGTGGAGGATCGATTGGTTCCCATGTCGGTCGTGTGACGAAGCGGCGTGATTGCCGTATGCTAGCCACGCTCCCAGCACAATCGGTGCTGGCTCGTCAAGTTTGTAGGAGGACCCCATGAGTATCATTCGCTTCCGGCTCACTGAATGCTTCCACGCCGCCCATTATGAAGCGCTCGGAGAGTCGAAATGGCCAAGTTTGCCACCAACCCCATCTGGTCCCAGCATTTCTTTCGCGATCCCGCACGCGGTGCGGCGGTCATCGCGCAACTACCGCTAGCCGCCGATGCGCTCGTCTATGAGATCGGACCGGGAACCGGTATCCTCACCGCCGCGCTGGCGCGGCGGGTCAAGCACGTCGTTGCGGTCGAGATAGACCCGGCGCTCTGCGCGCCTGCGCGCACGGTTCGATGCATGGCCCAATGTTCGCGTGGTCCATGCCGACTTCCTCCACTACCCTCTCCCGTCGCGGGATTACACGATTGTCTCCAATGTGCCGTTTGGCGTTACCGCCGCCGTTCTCTCGAAACTGCTGCGCGCGCCCTATCCGCCGCATGCCGCGCACCTCATCCTGCAAACAGAAGCGGCGGAGCGGTTTGCCGGAGTCCCGCGCGAGACGCAGTATTCCGTCCTGACGAAACCGTGGTTCGCGTTCGCAATCGAACGGGAATTCAAGCGGACGGAGTTCGTGCCAGTGCCGCGTGTGGATGCGGCATTGTTGGCGATCCATCGGCGCGACAACCCTCTCGTCACACAAGCGGATGCGGCACTTTACCGGGCATTCGCGCGGTATGGGTTCGGGCGGTGGCGGAAGAACCTCAAGGCAAGCTTTCGCGGTGTCTTCAGCAACCTCCAGTTCAAGACCCTGGCGCGGACGCTCCAGTTCCCGCTCGATGCCACACCCACCCAATTGACGTTCGATCAATGGCTCGGACTCTTCAGGTATTTCCAAATAGGTGTGCCAGCGTACAAGCAGCAGGCGCTTGTCGCGCGCGTGCATGACACGTCCGGGCCAGCGACGCGACATGGTGGCATGCCGATATTCCCATCGCTACCACGTCCACCGCCACACTGTCGCATCCACTGGATGTGGCCCCGTTTTTTTATCGAACGGTTTTTGGCAGCGGCACGCCGAAACGGCTTCTGACCGCCGGGAGGTCGTTCCACATCGCTCGCTCACTTGCGAACGGGCACCGATCGGTTTCACCTCTGCCCTGTTTGCCTTCGGTTATGTGTCCATGGCGTTGCGGTGCTGGACTCATGGCGTGAGCTATCCAATGCACGTTGCGGCGATTCATCTCAGGTGCGGGAAGGCGCGCCGACCGAGATAGCGCGCCGACTCTTCCAGTTCCTCCTCGATGCGCAGGAGTTGGTTGTACTTCTCGACGCGATCCACGCGGGAGGGCGCGCCCGCCTTGATCTGCCCGGCGTTCGTCGCGACGACGAGGTCCGCGATGAAGGTGTCCGCCGTCTCGCCGCTCCGGTGCGAGATGACCGCCGCCCACCCCGCGCGGTGCGCCCGTTCGACCGCCTCGAACGTCTCGGTCAGCGTGCCAATCTGGTTGAGTTTGACGAGGATGGCGTTGCCCGCGTTCTCCTGAATGCCGCGCTCCAGGAAGGCGGTATTCGTGACGAAAAGGTCGTCGCCGACGAGTTGCACGCGGTCGCCGAGTTGCTCGGTCAGGGTCTGCCAGTTCGACCAGTCATCCTCCGCCAGTCCGTCCTCGATGGAGATGATCGGGTATTGGGCGACGAGGTTCTCGTAGTAACTGATCAGTTCCGTCGGCGTGAAGGTGCGATTCTCGCCCTTGAGGTTATAGATACCGTCCTCGTAAAACTCCGAGGAGGCGGGGTCGAGCGCGATGAAGATGTCGTCGCCCGCGTCGTACCCGGCCTTCTCAATCGCCTGGAGGATCAGTTCGATTGCCTCCTGATTGGAGCCGAGCGATGGTGCATAGCCGCCCTCGTCGCCCACCTGCGTCGGGTACCCCTTGTCGTGCAGCACGCCCTGGAGCGCGTGGAAGACCTCGGTGCCCCAGCGCAGCCCCTCGCGGAACGACGGCGCACCGACGGGCATCACCATGAACTCCTGCATATCGACGCTGCTGCCGAGCGCGTGCTTGCCGCCGTTGAGGATGTTCATCATCGGCACGGGGAGCGTGCGCGCGCTCGGCCCGCCGAGGTAGCGATAGAGGGGGATGTCGAGCGCAATCGCGGCGGCGCGGGCGACGGCGAGTGAGACGCCGAGAATCGCGTTCGCGCCGAGGCGGCCTTTATTCTTCGTGCCGTCGAGCGCGACCATCAGGCGGTCTATCTCGATCTGGTTCAGCGCGTCGAGGCCGACGATCTCCTCCGCGATCACGTCGTTGACATTCGCGACCGCCTTCTGCACGCCCTTGCCGCCGTAGCGGCGCGCGTCCTTGTCGCGCAGTTCTACCGCCTCGTGCTGGCCCGTCGATGCGCCGGACGGGACCGCCGCCGTCCCCTTGATCCCGTCGCTCAGGTAGACATCCACCTCGACCGTCGGGTTCCCGCGCGAGTCGAGAATCTCCCGCGCGAACACATCCTCGATTACCGTCGTCAGCATCGCTCGCCCCCTCCTGCGCTCCACCACTCGTCATGTGCCGCGTAGCCTACCACAGCGAGGGGCGGGAACGGTTGAACCGCGAAGGCGCGAAGGAGGGAGGAGAAAAGAAGAACTCTATGTTCCTCCTCTTCCCCTCTCCGCGCCCTTCGCGCCTTCGCGGTTCAAATCCCGCTTCAGCGGCACTCGGGCAGGAGCGGCTTCTGGATGAAGAGTGGCGAGCACTGCGGGCGGTAGAGGCCGACCTGACCGAGCAGGAGTTGCCGCCCGAGTTGGCCGAGTTCGATGGCGTTGGGCGTGTC
>JBBSII010000521.1:0-3810 GCA_038232175.1 Thermomicrobiales bacterium | reverse complement strand
GTCGTAGTGCGTTTCGATCCCCTTCAGGTTCTCCACGACTACCTCGCCCTGCGCGGACGCGGTGTGCGCGAGCGGTGGGGCGAGCGCCACATCGCCGATGGCGAAGACGCCGGGCAGGCTCGTGCGCAAGGCAGTGTCCACTTTGATAGCGCGGCGGTCCATCTCCATCGGCACGTCTGCGGCCCACACATCGGTCGTGTAGGGCACGCGCCCAACGGCGACCAGCACCGCGTCCGCCTCGACCGTCTGCTCGCCGGTGGCGGTGCGATAGCGGACGGCGAGATCATCGTCATCGCCCCACGAGACTTCTTCCACGGCGGCATCGGTCGTCACCGTCACACCGAGTTTGCGGTAGAGCGGGAGCGCGCGCCGGATCATCTCCGGCTCGACGCCGGTGAGGATGCTCGGCAACCGCTCGATCACGCTGACCGTCGTGCCGAGGGCGGCGAAGATCGTCGCGAACTCCATGCCGATGATGCCGCCGCCGATGATCGCCAGTCGCTTCGGCAGCGTCGTCAGCACGAGGATGCCGTCGGACGTGACGACGCCCGGCAGATCGAGGCCCGGAATCGGCGGCATGATCGGGACGGATCCGGTCGCGATGATGACATTCTTCGCCGTGACTTCGCGCGTGCCGCCGTCGATATCCTCCACGGTGATCCGGTGGGGCGGGGCGGCGGTGAGCAGGCAGCCCGTGCCGCGCACCACCGCGACCTTGTTGCCCTGCATCAGCCCATCGACACCGCGCACCAACGACCGGACGACATCATCCTTGTGCGCCATCGCCTGCGCGAAATCGAGCGTCGCGCCCGCGACGTTCACGCCGTAGGTTTGTGCCTCGTGGACGGTGCGCCACACCTCGGCGGTGTGATGGAGCGCCTTTGTCGGGATGCAGCCCCACGAGAGGCACGTGCCACCGAGCGCGGCGCGTTCGATCACCGCGACGGACATTCCTTCCTGCGCCGCGCGGATGGCGGCGACGTATCCGCCGGGGCCGCCACCGATGATCGCCACGTCGTAGATCGTCGGTGCGTCAGTTGTCGACATCGTTCTCTCCTTATCGGCATCGGTACTCAACGACCGCGTTTCCACCGATGCGATCATGCGCGTATCCCGGCGCCGATCAGAGCGTACGCGCCCGCACAGCACGGGTCAAGGTGGCGCGACCCACAGTTCCACGCCGCTCGCTTTGCCGTGCGCGACCACCTGCGCCACATTGGACGGCAGTTGATCGATGCGCACGCGGATCGTTGCGTCCGGGAGGGCGGTGGTGCTGGGGAGCGCGATCGTCTTGCCGTCCTTCGTCGTGACCCACATCGCGACCGTTTCGCCGGGGGTAAAGAGAGGGGGGCCTGTCACGATGAGATTGTCGAGGGCGAGATGCGGCAAGGCGCTCAGGCTGACGACATTCACGCGCGTGCTTGATGGTTGACCGAGGAGCGGGGCGAGCGTTGATTCGAGCGCGATGTCGTAGGCCCCCGGTTCGCGCGGCAACGTGATCGAGAGCGGAATATCGGTGCTGCCCTTGGGAATAATCGCCGGGATCGAGAGCGGGAGTGTTTCGCGGCTCACCACACGCCCTAAGGTGTCGCGGATGACCGCCCGCACGTCGATCTTGCCCACGGTGTAGAGCATCCGCGCGTTGTTTCCGGGGTTCTGCACCGTGAGATGACCCAACAGCTTGTCGATGCTCCCGCCCGGGTTCACCACGAATCGCACCGTGGCGTTCAGTGGGGGCGACGTTGGATCCGGGACGATGTCGTAAATATCGCTCTCACCGACCGCCGCGATGAGATGGAACCGACTGCCGGTTTTCGCCGCCCCAGTCCGGATGGCGGCCAACTCCTCCGGCTTATAGGCATCCCGATGAATGACGATGCGACGGACGCCGATGTCCGTCAGGAGATCGAGGTCATCCAGTCCGGGAAAATCCTCGCGGCCAACGAATCGCGCGTGCAACTGGTACGTTGGGGCGGGGATGAAACCCGAGTGGCCCCAGACGACGGGATTCCAGTGATAGGTAGAATAGAATGCCGTCAACAGTTGATAGGATGCCACCGGAAACTCGGCAATACTGCCATCGGTGGGGTGCGCATTCAGCCATTGATACGGCGCGATCACGTCAGCGGACTGTGCGACAGGCGCCATCGGCAGGAGTGCGGCGCTTGTTTCGATGAGCGCGAATGCGCCAATGATCGCGCCGAGGGCCACCGATGGCACAAGGCGGCGGTTGGACGTTCTCTCCCAATAGTGGATAAGCTGGGTGAGGCCGAGCGCGGCAAATGGCGCCATCGCGAGCAGCACAATCGATCCGAAGCGATCGGGGCCGCGAATGCCCTTGAAACCGACGATGTGTGCATAGAGCAGGCGATAGGGGAGTGGTTGACCCGTTTCCTTGTCCCCCAGCGTCGGGCCGAACGAGAGGACCAGGGCGACGAGACCCAGCGCGAACAGCCCACCCATCCATGGTTTTCGCAGCGCGCGGAGGCCGACAAGAGCGAACAGCGTCAGGATCGCTCCGGGAAAAAGCGCGGCATGTTCCGTGCCGGACTGCGGGAGGAGATGACCCCACAGATGATTGCCGGGCGTTACCGTGACGTACGAGCCGATGTGCGCGGCGTCGTCGTACGCCTCATCGAGCGTCCGCACGATCCCCTGCTCACGGCGCATCGTCAGGTGTGGCAGATCGATTGCCGCAACGACCGCCCCGGCGACCACGAGCGCCACGAGCAAGCCCCACAGCGACCGGCGCACGATGCGCCGCCGTTGTCGGAGGCCTTCCACGAGGAGGAAGACGACAAGGGCGACGCCGAACATCATCGTGTAATAGACGGAGGAAAGTGCCGTCGCCGCCACCGCGAGTGCCACCCAACAGCCGTGCAGCCGGGATGGGCGCTGCACGTAGCGAATCACCGCGAGTACCGTGAGCGGCATCCACTGCATGGAGAGCACCTGGAGGTGCGCGTTGTTGTCCATGCGGAAGGGCGCGAATGCGTAGCAGATACCCCCGACGAACGCGGCGACGCGCACAGCGCCGAGGCTGCGGCAGAGGGCGTACATCGCGACGGCGCAGAGGGGATAGGTGATAAGCAGGGCAATGTTGTAGGCGACGAGGGCATTGTGCGAAATGAACCAGATTGGCCAAGCCATGATCGCTTGGGGAAGGAGCAGTTCACTGAAGGCGAGGGTACGTGGGTTCGGCGCGAACATGTTGGCATCGTAGAGATGCGACGGGTTCGCGATGAGCGCGTGCTGCACCCAGCGGAGGGTCCAGGCGTTGAGGAGCGGGTCGCCGATCGTGTCGGCGACAGCGGAGCCAACATGGCGAACGAGCGGCCAGAGCATGATCATCGTGAGCGCTGTATAAGCGCACGGGATCGTGACGTACCAGTGACGGGGTTTCAGCCGGTCAACGCGCCGACGGATGTACGATGGGGCTGTGGGTCGGGTAACAGGTGGTGCGATGGCGAGTCCCATGCAGGAGATACCCCTCCAGGCGATGCAATGGGAAGGAGGAATGGTCGGGGAGAGAGGATTCGAACCTCCGGCCTCACGGTCCCGATCCGTGCACTCTGCCAGGCTGAGCTACTCCCCGTAACCTGTGGCAGCATAGCATACCCTTCCACACTTGCCAAGCCCTTGTATGGGTTCGGTACGTCCGCTACGCAGGGATGCCGAAACGATCGGCGAGGAATTCAACCGGGGTGCGCATTCCAAGACTCTGGTGCGGTCGAACCGCATTGTACACCGTCTCCCCTTCCCGTCCCGCTCCCTGCATATTCGGGACATCAGTCTCGCCCTCATAGCACT
>JBBSII010000520.1:0-3814 GCA_038232175.1 Thermomicrobiales bacterium | reverse complement strand
TCCGTCGGGCGGCTTCTCCCGTGATCCAACGCGCATCGCCCGTGTGCGTGGCGATCCGCCCGTCGAGCGTCATCGCGTACTTGGCGGTCACGAGGGGCAGGCCGGTTCGCACACGCTTGACGAACCCCGCGATGACGTCCCACGCCTCGGTCGCGCAGACGCCGACCCGCACCGCGATCCCCGCCGCCCGCAGTCGGGCGATCCCCGCGCCATCCACGAGCGGGAACGGATCGCGCACGGCGACGACGACGGACTGGACGCCCGCCGCGATGATCGCGTCGGTGCAGGGCGGGGTGCGCCCGTGATGGACGCAGGGTTCCAGGGTGACGTAGAGCGTCGCGCCACGGGCACGTTCGCCCGCCTGCGCGAGCGCCACGGCTTCGGCGTGCGCCTGGCCCGGCGGTTGGGTATGACCGGCCCCGACGACGGCGCCATCGCGCACGACAACCGCGCCGACCGGTGGATTGGGGCTGGTACGTCCACGCGCCCGCTGGGCCTCGGCGAGCGCCGCGCGCATCCATTGCATGTGAAAATCGCCGTCCGAAAACGGCAACCCCGGGAGAGTAGTAAAACTCCCCCGGGGTGGGCATGCAGCCATCGCTGCGTCTCCTTCTTTCATCCGGACTCTACCGTCGGCCCCGGAGTTTCACCGGATCATGCCACCGTAGCGGCTCGCGGGCTGTACCGCCGATCGGGAATTGGCGTTTGACACGCCTCACCCTGCCCCGAAGGTATATTCAACTGCCAAGAGTGTACCATCGCGTCTCGCGCTGTCAACGCGACGCGCGGCCGCTCACGCCGTGGGCCGTGCCGCCGCGCGGTAATGGTCGAGATACCGGAAGCGATCGTCGGCGACGAGTTGGAAGTACGAGCCGAAGCGGCTCGGGTCCTCCGCCGCCCGGTCTAGTGGCTCGATCTCGCCGTCGTCCGGCCCGTCGAAACGCCGACGGATCGCGTACGTCGTGGTGCGCTCGGCCGGTACCCGGTCCATGTCGCGGATCCAGCGCCGCAGTTCGCCCGGGGGCACCAGCTGGCCCTGCGACGCCCCGGCCGCAGTGGAGATGCTCTCGTTGATCAGCGTGCCCCCCATATCGTTCGCCCCGGCGCTCAGGCATCCCTGGGAGAGCTTCAGCCCCTCTTTGACCCAGGAGACTTGGATGTTGCGGATGTGCGGATGGAGCATCAACCGGGCGATCGCGTGCATCTTCAGCACCTCCTCACCCGTCGCTCCCGCCCGCACCCCGGGCACCGTCCGGTCGTGGTACATCGGCGCCTCCTCGTGGATCAGGCTGAGGGGTACGAACTCGGTGATGCCGCCCGTCTCCTTCTGGATGTCCCGGATCGTCGCCAGGTGGGCCGCCCGGTGCCGGGCCGTCTCGACGTGCCCGTACATAATCGTCGACGTGGTCGGGATTCCCAGCCGGTGGGCGCCGGTGATCACCCGGATCCAGTCCGCCGTCGAGATGCGGCCGGGCGAGATCCGATTGCGCACGTCGTCGTCGAGGATCTCGGCCGAGGTCCCCGGCAGCGAGCCGACGCCGGCGTCCTTGAGACGCGCCAGGTATTCCTCGATTGAGCAGTTCGAGCGGATCGAGCCGTAGAGCACCTCCTCCGGCGAGAAGCCGTGGATGTGCATGTCGGGCAGTTCTTCCTTGATCGCCCGGCAAATGTCAAGGTAAAGGTTCCCGTCCATCTTCGGCGGCAACCCCGCCTGGATGCACACCTCGGTCGCGCCCAGTTCCCAGGCCTCGCGCGCCCGCCGCAGCAATTCCTCCATCGGGAGGAAATAGCCCTCGGTATCCTTGTGCGTCCGGCTGAACGCGCAGAAGCCGCAGCGCTTGACGCAGACGTTGGTGAAGTTGATATTCCGGTTGACGACGTAAGTGACGACATCCCCGACCGCGCGGCGGCGCAGCTCGTCGGCGACCAGCGTCAGCGCGGAGAGCGCGGTGCCGTGCGCCCCGAATAGGGTCTCGCCCTCGTCGACCGTCACCTCCCGGCCCGCCAGTGCCCCGTCGAGGGCGCGGGCGATCGGCGGCTCGACGTCGCCGAGCAGCCGGTCCACGGTGGTCACCAGATCGGGATAGGTTGTGTTCGCGTTCATGTCCACTGCTCCTCCTCGCGCCGGACGAGGCCGGCATCATCGGTCAACGCACGCACGCGCCCTTGGAGCGCCGGGTCGAGAAACCGCTCGGCCTGCCGCACGTACTCGGGATAGATCCCGAGCCGCTCGCGCAGTTCGAAACCGGCGTCCGCCATCGCGGCACGCAACCGGTCCAGGGCCGGCCAGGCGCGCTCCGGATTGATGTGGTCTCGGGTCACCGGAGAGATGCCTCCCCAGTCGTTCAGGCCCGCTTCCAGGTATGCCCCGTACTCGGCGAGCGCCAGATTCGGCGGCGCTTGCACGTTGATCGTGTCGCCAAAGATCAGGCGGGCGACGGCGATCGTCCGCACCATCTCCAGCGGCCCCGGCTCCGGCCAGTCCCGCATCCGAATATCCGGCTTGGCCCGGAAGTTCTGGATGATCACCTCCTGCACATGGCCATAGCGGTCGTGGATCTCCTTGATCGCGAACAGGGCATCGACCCGCTCCTCCGGCGTCTCCCCGATGCCGATCAGGATGCCCGTCGTGAACGGAACGGCGAGCTCGCCGGCCGCCACGATCGTCGCGAGCCGCGCCGTCGGCGTCTTGTCCCGTGAGCCGCGATGCGCCCCGCCCTTCGCCAGCAGGGCCGGACTGGTCCCCTCGAGCATCATGCCCATGCTGACATTCACGTCGCGCAGCGTCACGATGTCCTCGCGGGTCATCACCCCCGGGTTGGCGTGCGGCAGCAGCCCCGTCTCCGCCAGCACCAGGGCGCACATGTCGCGGAGATAGGCGATCGTGCTGGAATAGCCGCGCTCCGCCAGCCAATCGCGATACGCCGGATATTTCAGCTCGGGCTTATCGCCCAGGCTGAAAAGCGCCTCCTTGCACCCGGCGCGCCGACCGGCCTCCGCCACCGCCAGCACCTCCTCCGGCGTCATCGTGTGCACACGCGGATCGCCGGGGCGGCGCACGAAGGTGCAGTAGCCGCAGTTGTCCCGGCAGAGATTGGTCAGGGGGATGAAGACCTTGCGAGAGTAGGTCACGACCCGGTCGGTCCGACGGTCGCGAAGCGAACCGGCTGCCGACAGCATCGCCTGCAACGCATCGCCCTCCGCCCGGATCAGGCGACACGCATCCTCTTGGGGCAACCCCTCTCCGACCGCCGCTGCATCCAACGCATCGGTCAGCCCGGCGAACCGCCCTGCTACCACCCTATCGTGCCCATACCGCTCCCCCTCGCTCGTTCTCGCCGGTCGGGTCTGTCCGGCCCCGACCGGTTCGCTATCGGATCCCCAGTGGACGCAGGTGCCTGGCAACCTTCGGCGCACCACGGAGATGCGGACGACACGAGCAAAATCTCACTAAACTCGATATCCGTCGGCTGTCCGGCCTACTCGCGTCTGCACAACGCGCTGCACGACGCGGCCGCATCATACCCGCTTATCCTTCCCGTCGCTATCAAAGACACCGCGCACCGACGGTCACTATTCCCCATTCAGTGGATGCGTGACACCGGATTCTCGAGTAGTATACCTTGCTAAGTCAAGAATAGACGTGGAGCGCCTATGAGTGCCGCGTCATGAGAACAGGGAACGATCGAGTCGGTGATGGATGAGTGGCTGAGCGCCGACGAGCGGCACACGGCACCCCTCGACACGGCCGACCGATGCCGCTCGGATGGAAGGTGGTCGTAACATATGCATGAATGCGCGCCTCTGATCCCGC
>JBBSII010000519.1:0-3818 GCA_038232175.1 Thermomicrobiales bacterium | reverse complement strand
TATCGGAATCGTTGTCGTGCTCGCCATTATCGTTGCCCTGATTCTGTTCGTCTTCAAGTAAGAATATCCCCACACGGCATGCGCGACAGCGGTTCGCGCTCTGTGCGCATTGTTCCCATCCACTGACCGTGTGAGCGCCGCAGCGGTACCACTATGTTATAACGTTACGATGAAGAAGGCGCTCGCGGTTCTCCGTCAGAATGAACTGATGTTCACGCTCTGCGTGATGGTGGCGCTCGTCATGGTCGGCCTCTCGATGGTCGCGCCCATTCTTCCCCTCTACAGCCGCACATTCGGTGTGAACGGTGTCCTGATCGGCCTGATTGTGTCGGCGTATCCCATCGCCCGCCTCTTCACGAACACGCCTGCGGGGAGATTGGCCGACCGCTTCGGTCGTCGGCCTTTCCTGCTCGGCGGGATGTGCTTCACCGCCGTCTCGTCCGTCATCTGCGGTCTCGCCCCAATCTACGCCGTGCTGCTGCTCGGGCGCTTTCTCGAGGGGATCGGCTCCGCGCTCTTCATCACGAGCGCACAGGCGACGATCGCGGACATCAGCACGCCGGAGAACCGGGGCCGCATGATGAGCACATTCCAGGGGTCATTCCTGCTCGGCTCCACGGCCGGCCCGACCATCGGCGGGTTGATCGCCGGGGCCGTAGGCGCGCGGGGCGTCTTCTTCGTCTACTCGGGGATGGCGTGCCTCGCGCTGCTCTGGGCGTACTCGCGCCGCCACACGATCCCGGTGCCGCCGAAGGTGGAGCAAGCGCCCGTGCTTGGGGCGACGCTCCCCCGCCGGGCGTCCCCCTTCGCGGCATGGAAATTCCTCTCGGACATCTCCTTCCTCGCGATCTGTCTCGTCACCCTCGCACAGTTCTTCACGCGCACAGGCACCCGCACGACCGCGCTGCCGCTGCTCGGCGCGGACCGCTACCACCTCGGCGAGGAGGCGATTGGCGGCATCTTGACGCTTGCGACGCTCGGCAACCTCGTCTGCGTGCCGCTCGCGGGGTGGATGGTGGACAATCTTGGGCGCAAAGCGGCGATTGTGCCGAGCACGATGCTCTCCGGCATCTCGGTGATCTGCTTCATCGTCAGCCCGAATATCTTCTGGTTCACCGTCTCGGCGGCGCTCTTCGGCATCGCCACCGGCGTCGCCGGTCCCGCGCCATCCGCCTACGTGGCCGATCTTGCCCAAGGGCAAGGGATTGGCGCGCGTCTCGGCGTCTACCGCTCCTTCGGGGACATCGGCTTCATCCTCGGGCCGATTTGCATGGGATTCGTCTCCGACCTGAGCGGCTACGGCCCCGCCCTCGCGATCAACGCCACGCTGATCATCGCGTCGGGCCTCTTCTTCGCGGTCGTCGCGCGCGAGACGGGCGGCAAGCGGCTCCGCGCCGCCACCGCCGCGCGGGCGGCGACCGCTGCGGCCGCCGTGCCGCACACCGGGCACGGCGATGATTGAGCCGCCCGTGACGACCGTCCCGATCCCGCCGCCCACCGATCTCCAGGAGTTGCTGCGGCTGCTCCGGCTGCCGCGCGCGGGGGTCGTCACCGACATCGACGGCACGATCGCGCCGATTGCGGCGACACCGGGCGCGGCGCGCGTGGACGCCGACGCGCGCGCCGCGCTCATCCGCCTGCTGCCCCGGCTCACCCTCGTCGCCGCGCTGACCGGGCGACGCGCCGCCGATGGCGCGGCCCTCATCGACATCCCTGACCTGCCGGTGATCGGCAACCATGGCATGGAGACCCTCGCAGGCGGCACGCTGACGGCGGACGCCGACGCGCTCCCCTTCGCGCCCGCCGTCGCGCGCGTGATCGAGCGGATGCGGGTCGCCGTCCTGCCGCCCGGCACGATCCTCGAAGACAAGGGACCGACAGCGAGCGTTCATTACCGCCTCGCGCCCAATCTCCCCATCGCCCGCGCCGCGCTCCTCGCCCTGCTTGCACCACTGACGGCGGCGGAGGGCCTGCTGCTCACCGAGGGACGCGCGTTGTTCGAGGTTCGCCCCCCGGTGCCCATCAACAAGGGCCTCGCACTCCGCCGCCTCTGCGCGGAATACGCGCTCGATGCCGTGGTGATGTTCGGGGACGATCTGACCGATGTAGACGCCTTTCTCGCCCTGCGCGACCTCCGCGCCGCCGGGGAGGTCGCGGGGCTGAGCGTTGGTGTTGTCGCGCCGGACGGCACCGCGCCATCGGACGTGCTGGCGAGCGTGGACACCATCGCCACCGGCGTCACCGGCGTCGCCGCGCTCCTCGCCGCCGCCGCCGACGAATTGGAGAATTCCTCACCCCCGCCCCCTCTCACCGCCCATAGATAGGGGCGTACACGTTCTGCATTTCCAACCAGGCACCACGAACGGTTCCCTTCTGGCTTCACGTAGCGTTACGGGTAGGGCAGCGCGCCCTCGCTCCTCGCGATGTCGTCCAATTGGTCGGTGATCCAGCGGACGATGGCGGACTGCTCGACGGACTCGCGCAGCGCGGCGGCGCGGCGGAATCGCTCCTCGGTGGGCATCGTCAGCGCGAAGTGCAGGGCGTCGGCGGTGCTGGCGATGTCGCAGGGGGCGATGGTGAGCGCGTGCGGCCCGAGTTGCGCGTGCGCCCCCGCCGTCTCCGAGAGGATGAGCACGCCGCCCCGCTCGTTGAGCAGCGCGCCCTCCTTCGCGACGAGGTTCATGCCATCCGCGAGTGAGTTGACGAGCAGCGCGTCGTAGAGTGTGAGCGCGGCGAGGGCGCGCTCGTAACTTTCGCCCACGAGGAGGCGGACGGGCCGCCACGTCTCCGTGCCGTACTTCGTGTTGATCCGCCCCATGATGGCGTAGATGTCGTCCAGGTACTTCTGGTAGCGCGGCACGGCGAGCCGCGACGGCACGAGGAGCGAGAGGAAGCGCACCCGCCCGTGCCACTCGGGGTAGCGGTCGAGGAAGAGATCGAACGCCTTGAAGCCCCGCAGCACATTCTTGCTCGGCTCCGCGCGGTCGACACGCACGATCGTCTGCTCGCCGAGGTAATCTTGCAACACGTCGATGTACTCCGCCACCGCCGCGCCCGCCGCCGTGCGCCGCACCGCCTCCACGTCGAGCGAGATCGGGTACGCGCGCACCCGGATCGTCCGCCCCTCATGGCGGATGCACATCCGCTCGTGGTCGCCGTACGCGCCGGGGATGCTATCGACGCAGGTGTGAATGAAGTTGTGGCAGTGATCCTCCGTCTGGAAGCCGACGATGTCATTTGCCATCATGCCGTGGCAGATCTCCCGCCGCATCCGCGCGGGCAGAAACCGCCAGTAATCCTTATCCGGCCACGGGATGTGAATAAACTGCTGGATCAAGGCGTGCGGCAGCCGCTCGCGCACCGTCCCCGCCGCGAGGTAGAGGTGGTAATCCTGCAACATGACGATGGGCCGGTCGCTGTTCGCCAATTCGGCGGCGCGCACGATCGTGTTCGCGAAAGTGTGATTGAGGACCGTGTAGCCGATATCCCATGCCCGCCAGACCTGCTGGTCGATGTCCGGCTCATGCGCCGCGTCCCAGAGGTAGTGTTGGAGGAACCAGAGCACCGTGTTGCTAATCTCGTTGTACGCGAGGTTGTACGTCTCCGGCGGCACCGTCGCGAAGTGCAGACGCAAGGGCGGCTCGCCCTCGTCCTCGACGATCACCGGCTCACCTCCAACCACCACCGCCTGCGCGCGGTCCCCCTCGGTCATCGCGCTCGCCACCCAGATCGGGTCCACATACCGCCCGAGGGCGCTCATGGCCGTTACCACGCCGCCGCTGCCCCGCTTGTGCGTGAACGTGCCGTCGTCGTGCCGC
>JBBSII010000518.1:0-3838 GCA_038232175.1 Thermomicrobiales bacterium | reverse complement strand
GCCGATGATCCATTTCACGAACGGGGAGAACGAGCGCCGGATGACGGCGCACGCGGAGTCCCTGATGCGCGCGATCTGGACGCAGGCCGGGGCGGAGGATATCTGGGCGTTCCCCCGCAACGCGCACACCATCGGCACCTGCCGGATGGGTGGCGATCCGTCGTCGGCGGTGGTGGACGCGGACGGCAAGGCGTTCGATGTGCCCAATCTCTATATCGCGGACAACTCGATCTTCCCGAGCGCCCTGAGCGCCAACCCGGCGCTCACGATCATGGCGCTTGCATTACGCATCGCGGACCGCTTCCTGGGGCGGGTGCGACGACAGGAGGCATGACACACCATGGCAGCCAAAGGCTTTCTTGACATCATCAACGAGCGGGGCGACGGCGGCGCGGGCGACCAGTTCGGCGGCGCAGCCGGCTCCTCCGGCAGTGGCCTGCCGACGGGAAAACCGGGGAACTTCATGTTCGCCACGGGCATCGAGTGCTCGTATCCGACCATCGAGCACGGGCGGGTGCGCCGGGATGAATTGGAGGAGTGCGGGCACTACACCCACTGGCGCGAGGACCTGCAACTCGTGAAGGAACTCGGCCTCAAGGTGCTGCGATATGGCCTGCCGTATCACCGCACGCACCTCGGCCCGGGCACGTACGATTGGAGCTTCGCCGACGAGGTGATGCGCGAAATGCGGCGACTGGAGATCACGCCAATCCTCGACCTCCTCCACTTCGGGGTGCCCGACTGGCTGGGAAACTTCCAGAACCCCGAATTGCCGGTACACTTCGCCGACTACGCCGACGCCGTGGCGGAGCGCTACCCGTGGGTGCGCTACTACACACCCGTCAACGAGATCTACGTAACGGCCCACGCGAGCGCGCGCGACGGCCTCTGGAACGAGCAGATGAAGACCGACCGGGGTTTCGTGACCGCCATCAAGCACGCGGTGGCCGCCAGCATCCTCGGCAATCAACGCATCGCGCGCCGCCGCCCGGACGTCGTGATCGTGCAGAGCGAGAGCGCGGAGTACACCCACGAGGCGCGCGCCGTCCCCTCACCCGAGGTGACGCTCGCGAACAAGTTGCGCTTCCTCTCGCTCGACCTGCTCTACGCCCACCCACCCGACGCCGACATCGGGATGTTCCTGATGGATAACGGCCTCACGCGCGCGGAGTACGACTGGTTCATGGCGGCCGAGCCACCGGGCTACCAGGTGATGGGCAATGACTACTACGGCAGCAACGAGCGGATCATCCTGCCCGACGGGAAGAGCATCACGGCGGAGGATGTGCGCGGCTGGTATCTGATCACCAGAGACTACTATCAGCGATACAAGAAGCCCGTCATGCACACCGAGACGAACCTCTTCGACGCGGAGCAGGCGCCGACGTGGCTCTGGAAGCAGTGGATCAACGTGCTCTGCATGCGGGCGGACGGCGTGCCCGTGCTCGGCTTCACATGGTACAGCCTCACCGATCAGATCGATTGGGACAGCGAGATGGCCAAAAAACTCGGGCACGTCAACCCGTGCGGCCTCTACGATCTGGAGCGCAAGCCGCGTCCCGTCGCGGCGGCCTACCGCGCGCTGATCGAGGAGTTCGGGCAGATCACGATCGTCCCGCACGGGGAAATGTTCGCGGTCACGGACGAGCCGGCGATGCTGAAGGTCGAGGTCTGAGCCGTGCGGCTGACAATCAACGGCGCCGCCCTCGCCGTCCGCACCGAGGGCGCGGGGGACCTCGCCCTCGTCTTCCTGCATTACTTCGGCGGCTCGTCGCGGGCGTGGTCCGGTGTCGTCGGTCGGCTCGTGGCCGAGTACCGCTGCGTCGCGCCCGACCTTCGCGGCTTCGGCGATTCCGAAGCGCCCGCCACAGGATACACAATCCGCGACTCCGCCGACGACGTTGCCGCGCTCGTCCATGCCCTCGCGCTGACGCGGTACGTGCTGGTCGGTCACTCGATGGGCGGGAAGATCGCACTGGCCTTCGCCGCGCGCCGACCGCCCGGTCTTCGGTCGCTCGTGCTGATCGCCCCGTCGCCACCGACGCCCGAGCCGATGCCGGAGGGTGAGCGCGAGCATCTCCTCGCCTCCCACGGTGACCGCGCCGCCGCCGAGGAAACCGCGCGAAAAATCACCGTGCGGGCGCTCACCGCCCCGGCCCGCGCCGAAATCGTCGCGGACATCCTCCGCAGTTCCCGTCCGGCGTGGGTTTCCTGGCTGGAACGCGGGAGTCGCGAGGACATCACGGCGCTGATGCCGCGCGTCGCCGTGCCCGCGCTCGTCGTGGCGAGCAACTCCGATCCCGTCCTGCCCGCATACCTCCTCGAGCGCGAGGTTGTGCGGCGCATAATCGGTGCGCGCATCGCGGTGCTGGAGAACGTGGGCCATCTCATGCCAATCGAGGCATCCGAAGCGATTGCCTCCGTGATCCGGGAGTCGCTGCAGGAGACCCGCGCAGCGATGTACACGAAGAACGCTGTTTGAGGGCCTTGTCCGGATCGCCTTTCGTCCAGCCATGACGCAAGGTGACGGGCAATTGCGAGCGGCGTCCATCAATGCGGCCCATTGGGGAAAATCCCAGCCACCGCACAGGAACGTTACGCCGCACCACATCCGCGACCCTGCTACATCAGGAGAATCGTATTCTACAGTAAGTTTTTCGTAATGTTAAGCAATTACAATCGAATTTCTACTGGCACGTCCGGTGCATAGTGGGTTTGACATCCACTCATGGGGCGACGTGATGCGAGGGGGATAGGCATGGACCGGTTTGCACGATTCACCCAGGCCACCCAGTTCGAGACGTATCAATTCCTCGACCGCGCGCTCCGCTGGCTCCGCTGGACGACATTGGCGGTCCTGCTGCTCATCACGCTGGTGCGGCCCGCGCCGAGTCGGGGCGGCCTGCCCAACTGGTCGCTCGTCTCATTCTTCATCCTGTACAACCTGTTTGTCGCCCTCGCGCAACGGCGGTCGCCGAATTTGCGCTCCTTCGCGTGGGTCGCGCTGGTGGACCTGCTGGTCGCGAGCGCGCTCTACCTGCTCAGCACGGAGCCGGGGGGTCTGCTCTTCGTCCTCTTCTTCCTGGCCATCGACTCCGCTGCGGCGGGTTTCAGCCTGCGGGAGACGCTCGCATACACGGTGGTGGTGGTGATCGCCGCCGGGACGATCGAGACGATGCTGCCCCTGTGGTCCTCGACATCCCGCGATGTCCGGCAGTTGATCGCCCGCCTGGTGATGCTGGGGCTGGTGGGGGCGGGCATGGCCATCCTCACTCGGAGGCTCGCCCTGGAAAATGAGGTGGCGCAGCGTGTCCGGGCCGAGACCGACCGTATGGCGGAGACGGACCGGCTCCGGTCGGAGTTCATCTCGACCGTCTCGCACGACCTGCTGACGCCACTCACCGCCTCGCAGGCCGGCCTGGGCATGCTCGAAGTCAGCGCAACGGAGCGCTTGCGGCCCGAGGAGCGCGACCTGCTGAGCAATATCCGCGTCAACACGGAATATCTCGGCGTCATGATCGATGATCTCCTCGCGCTCAATGAAATCGAGGCGGGCGTGCTGCGCCTCGAGCGCAAGCCCCTCGACCTGTGCACCATCGTGCGGGGCGCTGCGGCGACCGTCGAGGCGCTCCTGGCGGGGAAGCGGCAGACGCTGATGCTTGATTTGCCGGAATCACTTCCCTGCGTCGGGGACGCGCGGCGGTTGCAGCAGGTCGTCGTGAATCTGCTGGCGAATGGCCATCGCCACACACCGGAAGGCACACATATCATCGTTCGCGGCGAGGCGACCGCGACGGAGGCCCATCTCTCGGTGCGGGACAACGGCCCCGGCATCCCG
>JBBSII010000517.1:0-3839 GCA_038232175.1 Thermomicrobiales bacterium | reverse complement strand
CACCGCCGCTGCCGACCTTCGGTGCGCCACAATCGCCCCCGCGACGCGCGCAGCCGACCCCACGGCCGCCGGAACAGTACGGGCAGCCGTCGCCGCCCGCCCCAGAGCAGCCCGCGTACCCGCCGCGCATTCCCGCGCCGCAACCCGCGCCACCCGGCGGCATGACCGAGCCGCCCCGCCCGTACGCGGGGCGGCGGTATGTGCCCCCACCACCGATCCCACCCGCCGGCCCCAATGTCCCCGCGCGCGAGTGGACGGCAGCGCCGACCGCCCCCGCCGCGCAACCGGCGGCACCCATCGGGCAGCGGAGCAATCCGCTGAATACCGCGCTGCTCGGTCTGATCGCCGCGCTCCTGCTCGCGCTCGCCGTCTTCCAGGGCATTAACACCTTCCGCCCGAAGAGCGCGCAGCCGACCGGCGTCCAGCAGGTGCAGGTGCAGCAGCGGGTGTTGAAGAAGGAGACCGCCGACGAGGTCAAGGACACGATCGACAAGGCGCAGACCGCACTCAACCAGTTCAATCAGCAGGCGCAGCAGGCGTACGCCTCCGCCACAACGGACGGGCAACGGCAGGCGGTCCTGCTCCAACTCTCCTTGTTCATGCAGCAGATCATCGCCCAGCAGAACAACGACCTGCTGCTAATTTATCAGGACCTCAACACCTGAGAAACCTCTCGCTCTACCCCCTTCCCCGTGAGGAAGGGGGCCGGGGGGTTAGGAAAAGCCCGCACCATCACGGCGCGGGCTTTCATCATTCATGCGATCAGGCGGGGAAATTAGCCGCCGATGCGGACGTTGATCGGCGCGGGCAGTTGTGTGCCGGGGCCGACAGCGATGGGCGGGCCACCGATGAAGTTGAGCGGCACGTCCGTGGTTGTGCAGGTGTAGACGCCGTTGGCGTAGGTGATCTGCCCGTCACCGCAGTAGCGGCCGTCCTGACAGTGGTAGCCGCCGCCATAGACGCCGCTGTAGGGACTACCGTACCCGAACCCGTCGACGAGCGCCTCCGGCGGTGGGTTATAGGTGCAGTTCCCGTAGCCGTCGCAATAGTTACCGTAGAGCGGCGCGCCACCGTACAACTTGGCGTAGAAACAGTGTGTAATCGCCGACGCTGCAGCCGAGTTTCTGGAATGTGAGCGGGTCAATCGACGCGGACACCGAGGCGGCATTCCCAAGGCTGACAACGAGCAATGCGGCAGCGACCGCCCCCACCGCGAGGAATCGCGAGACGCTGCGGAATATACGGGTCTCCTTTCTCAATCGATCCTATCCAATCGGTTCGCCGCGTTATTTGCCCGGACACCGACACCGACACCGATTGAACGTATCACGCGGTGCGTTGGTTGCATCAACAGATACTCGCAGGCAAGAAGGCAAGAAGCTGTCCATTGATGATACCACGCCCTGACCGCTTCGACGCGGCCTGAACCGTCGTCTCCAAGTTCCACGCCGCATCTATGCGACAATACCAGGCATAAGCATTCACCTGCACCTCTTTCAGTTTGTACGTATGGAAAGGAATGATGCGGTGGACATGACGGCGATGCGCGGGAAAATTCGGGAGCGGGCACGAGCATTGCGCGAGGAGTATCTGCGCGACCTCAAGCGGATCGTTGATATGGACAGCCCGACGGATGATAAGGCGGGCGTCGATGCCGTCGGGAGCGTCGTGCGCGGCTGGTTGGAGGCGAGCGGTGGCGCGGTTGAGACGTTCCCGCAATCAGCGCGCGGCGACCATCTGCGCGCGACGTGGCAGGGTGCGGTGGGCAGCCCCGTGGTCGTGCTCGTCGGGCACATCGACACGGTCTTCCCCACCGGAACGGTCGCGCAACGCCCATTCACGATCACCGGCAACCGCGCGACGGGCTGCGGCGTGTCGGACATGAAATCGGGCATCCTGAGCGGCATCTACGCGCTCCGCATCCTGCGCGATCTCGGCGTGCCGCTGCCGACGGTGCGGTACGTCATCAACACGGACGAGGAGGTCGGCTCGCTCACCTCCCGCGCGCTGATCGAGGAGACGGCGAAGGGTGCGGACGCCGCGTACGTCCTCGAACCGGGGCGTGCGGTCGGGCCGGGGTGCGTCGTGACGACGCGCAAGGGGATCGGGCTGTACGATCTCCGCGTGACGGGCAAGGCGGCGCACGCGGGCGGCGAGCCGTGGCGCGGGCGGAGCGCGAACCTCGAAATGGCGCACAAGATCATTGCCCTCCACGCCCTCACCAGCCCGGACCTGCGCGCCGGGAACACGGAGGGCGTCAGCGTCAATGTCGGCGTCGTCACGGGCGGCACGCGGCGCAACGTCGTCGCGGCGGAGGCGTACGCGGAGATCGATCTGCGCGTGCCGACAGCAGCAGCGCTTGCGGCGGTCGAGGCGGCAATGCGTGAGATCGCGGCGCGCGCCACCGTGCCGGACACAACCGGGGAACTGACGGGCGGCATCAATCGCCCGCCGATGGAGCGCACCGGGGCGCAAGGGCGGCTACTCGCCATCGCGGAGGAGATTCTCGGCGGGTGGGACATCCCCATCGAGCCAATCGGCACGGGCGGCGGCTCGGACGGCAACTTCACCGCCGCCATCGGCACCCCGACGCTCGACGCCCTCGGCCCGATGGGCGGCGGCGCGCACTCGCCCGAGGAATTCCTCGACCTGCCGAGCCTGCCCGACCGCATCGCCCTCGTCGCCTCCCTGATCGCCGAGACGGTGCGACGTGAGAAGTAGCGCAGGCTTTCCAGCCTGTGCCGTAGTGCGGGGAACGGTATGCCACGATTCTACGGTTACTACGCACTCTTCATCGCGTCGGTGATGGTTGGCGTGCTCATCGTCGTTGCCCTGCCGATGCTTGGGACACCAGACTACGTGACCGCTCCTGCTGCGCTCGTCGCGGCCGTTGGCACGCTCGTCCTGTGTGTCCGTTCCTACAAACATAGGCGACCCCGACACACCAATCGGTCGTTCCGGCCTGTTGTCACGTCCTATTTTGCCCGGACTCCCGTACCCGAGGACATCGCCGACGACATAGCGCAAGATGCCAGCCGAACACGGCCCACCGGGAATCGCCGGAAACGATACCCGACAAAGCATCCCCAATGATCGGGACACAAGATCGTAATCGTAGAGGAGACGATGTGGCAATCGACTCTACGCCAATCTATGCAGCATCTTGCGTCGTGATGCCCTTAGCCTCGCAGCGAAGCGCGGAGAATTGCCGCACCAGCGGATGCTCGTTCACGTCCAGTTGGAGTGCGTGCCGCCATCCGCTCCTCGATGCGTTGCTTCAACCTACTCCACTGCACGGGCGATCCTCATTGCGCTAGTTGTGCACGACGACGCGGGTGCCGAGCGGCGACCAGTCGAAGAGCAACTTCGCGCCGTCCGGCGAGACGTTGACGCAACCGTGACTCTGCACAGTGCCGAAGTTCGTGTGCCAATACGTCCCGTGGATCGCGTAGCCGCCGCCGATGAAGTACATCACCCACGGCACGTCGGGCAGGTTGTAGTAGTCATCGTCGCCCGCCTTGCCGTTCGTCATGTCGTCCTTCGCCAGCTTGGTGAAGATCGTGTAGTCGCCGGGTGGGGTTGGCGTGGCGGCCTTGCCGGTGCTGACGTACGTGCTGTAGATGGTCGAGCTGCCAATATGGGCGTACAACCGCTGCTGTGAGAGGTTGATCTCGATCCACTTCTGGAACATGTTCGGTGTCCACTCGGTCAGGGCGCCCTGGGTGCGCGGCCCTTGATTGGCATTGATCGTCTGCGCGCTCGCCTTGCCCATCAGGCCGATCAGGACGGTGCCGCCTTTGACTTCCGGGTGCCACTCGAACCGCGCGCGCTCGAAGTAT
>JBBSII010000516.1:0-3840 GCA_038232175.1 Thermomicrobiales bacterium | reverse complement strand
GGTTGTCTGCCTAAAGACGCGGCGGACAAACTTGCATCGGCAGAGGTAAATTCGTACTCTACTGTAACCAGTCTAGGACTAGCCAGAACTACTCGAGAGATGAACCGACGGGATGCACCACCGGAGAAGGGAAGGGGCACGGCGATGGGGAGCACGGATCAAGTGACCGGCTTGCGGGTCGTCACGTTCAATGTCCTGCCCGTGGCGTACGATCTCGTCGCCCGTTGGGCCGAGCGGCATGGCCACCGGATCGTCCTCGTCGTCACCACCCCCGGCCCCCCAGCCCGCCGCTCGACGAGCTATCGGGGGGTCGTCGCGAATGTCCCGCCCGAGACCGACATCCTCGTCACCACCCGACCGCGCCGCGTCGCCCTGCCGCTGATCCGGGCACTGGAGCCCGATCTCATCATCTCCGGCTCCTTCCCGTACCGCATCCCGCAGGAAATCGTCGCCACCGCCCGCTACGGCGCGATGAATAGCCACCCCGCCCCTCTGCCGTATTATCGCGGCCCGAATCCGGTGCGCCTGGTCTACGAGGGGTTCCCCACCGTGGGCGCGACGCTGCACCGCATCGTCGAGGAGTTCGACGCCGGCGCGATCCTCAGCCAGCCCACCGCCCCGCTGCCTGAGTGGGTGACGCCGGAAACGATCCTGGAGATGCTGGGGTCGCTGATCGCTCAGGCAATCGAGGAAGGGACGGCGCGGGCGATCGCGGGGGAGCCCGGCACGCCGCAGGACGAGAGCCTCGCGACCTACGCCGCACCCTTCACCGAGGAGGAGCACTGGCTGAATTGGGCCGAGCCCGCGCAAGTCCTGCAGCGCAAGGCGGCGGCGCTCAACCTGTTCTATCCCGCCGCGAAGGCGCGCCTCGGCGGGCAGGGATGGGTGATCGAGCGCCTGGAGCGCGCCGACACCGGAGCATCAGCCGCGCCGGGCACGATCCTCGAGCGCACCGACGAGGCGATGATCGTCGCGGTGGACGACGGTGCGGTGCGGATCGTCGCACGGCCATTGGGGGAGTGACGGCACACACTGCGTCACGACATGGGGTGAGTCCATTTCGGTCATCGCCGCGAAGGGGGGCCTGCGGATTCTCGGTTTCTTCGCGGTAGCACCGATCGTCTATTGCATCCGTCCCCGCACGCCGATGTGCGCGTCGTTGATTCCACCGGAACCCGATCGGAAAGGCATGGCCCCTTGCCACGCGACCTACCGGCGGCCACGACCGCCCCGGCTCCCCGGCAGATCGAGGCCCATCAGTGGCTCACGCTCGCCATCGTGCTCGGCGGGACGTTCATGGCAGTGTTCGATCTTTTCGTCGTCAACGTCGCCATCCCGACGATCCAGCGCGACCTCCGCGCCAGCTTTGCGCAGATCCAGTTCGTCCTCGCGGGCTACTCGCTCGCCTACGCCGTGATGCTCGTCACGGGCGGGCGGCTCGGCGATGTCTACGGGCGCAAGCGGCTCTTCATGCTCGGCATGGCGGGTTTCACGCTTGCCTCGGCACTCTGCGGCTTCGCTCCCGTTCCAACGCTGCTCGTCACGGCGCGGATCGTTCAGGGTCTGGCGGCGGCGGCGATGACCCCCCAGGTCCTCTCCACCATCCAGGTGACGTTCGCGCCGCAGGAGCGTAGCCGGGCATTGGGCATCTACGGCGCGGTCGTCGGGATCGCAGGGTCTACCGGGCAGGCGCTCGGCGGCCTGCTCATCCGGGCGGACATCCTCGGCCTCTCGTGGCGACCCGTCTTCCTCGTCAACCTCCCGATCGGTATCGGCATCCTGATCGCCGCCGCATACTTCCTCACCGAGACCCGCTCGGCGACCGCGCCCCGGCTCGACCTGGGCGGCGTGGGCATCCTGAGCGTCGGCCTCTTCCTGCTGACACCCCGCCGTATGATGTGAGACACCGGCGTGCAGTGACGCTGGCAGGGTTCGCCGCTTTCACTTGACATAATAGTGCTACATCGCTATATTCCTGCCTCTCTCTTTCTCGTTGGATCGGCAGGAGGATGCCTCATGGTGAGCAAGCGGCAGCGGATCGAACCGACCGATGACTGGCAGCAACTCCAGTTGCGCGTCCAGTTCCCCGAGCAGCGCGCCTACGAACTCATCCGCCCGGTCGTCCTCTTCGATCACACGCCCGCAGAACGCGCCCGACAAACGGGGACGCCGGAACGGACGCTCTATCGCCACGCCGCGCGTTTCGCCACCGACGGGATGGCAAGCCTCTTTGCCCCTGCCAAGGCGGAGAAGCATCGCACCCTACCCGAGCCGATCCGTCGACAGATCGTCGCGCTCAAAGCGGAGCATCCCGCCTTCACGCTCCGCGAAATCGCGCGCATCTGTCAGATCCGCTTCGATCGCCGACCCAGTCCGCATACCATCAAACGCATCCTCGCGGAAAGCCCGCCGACCCTCCGTGTGGCGCGCCGCTTCCTCCCTTACCATCAGATCGTCGATCCCGCCGACCGTCGGCTCGCCGTGATCCGCCTGCACAGCGAAGGATGGGCGGTCAAGAGTATCGCCGCCTATCTCGAAACCGGGCGCGAGACGGTCTACCGGACCTTGCGCCGATGGGTCGCTGAGGGCGTCGCGGGACTCGACGACAAGTCCCATGCCCGCATGGGCGTGCGCAAGGCCGATCTGCGCGCGATCGCGACCGTTCGGGAATTGCAGGAGAATCCCCGGCTGGGGGAATTCCGCGTCCATGCCAAGCTCCGGCAACTCGGCATTTTTCTCAGTCCACGAACGTGCGGGCGGATTCTTGCCCATAATCGCGCCGTCTATGGACTGGCCAGCGCGACGAAACAACCGCACGAGCCGAAGCCCTTCCCCTTCGCCGCCCAGCGTCGGCATCAGTACTGGACGGTCGATCTTCGCTATATCGATATGCAGACGATCGATGGCGAGAAGGTCTATTGCATCTCGATCCTCGAGAACTACTCGCGGGCGATCCTCGCGAGCGCGCTCTCCCGGCGGCAGGATCTCTCGGCCTATCTGATGGTCCTCTACGCGGCGATCCGGCAGCACGGTGCGCCGGAGGTGTTGGTCAGCGATAGCGGCGGAATCTTCGCGACCGCCAAGCAAGCGAAGGCGATCTACACGGCGCTCGGCATTCGCAAGGAGGAGATCGAACGCCGTCAGCCCTGGCAGTCACTGATCGAAGCGAACTTCGGGGTGCAATCCCGGATGGCGGACTGGGACTTTGCGAAGGCGACGACGTGGGCCGAACTGCTCGCCGTCCACGACCAGTGGGTGGCGGACTTCAACTATCAGATCCATTGGGCGCACCGACAACGCGAGGACGGGCGACGTAGTCCGGCGGAGCTCTTGGGCTGGGTCAGCGGTCGGCAATGGACGCCGGAGGAGTTGCACCGGGTCTTCTACACGACGCGCTTCGGGCGAACACTGGATCGGACCGGCTACGTGCGCTTCCGACATTGGCGACTGTATGGCGAGCAGGGCTTACCGGGCAAGCAGGTGGCGGTCTGGCTGTATCGGGAGAACCTGACGGTCGCCTTCGTGGATGAACCCCTGGCGGAATACCGGGTGACGTACCAACCGGATCGCCATCGGCTCAAGGCGGTGACCGACGCAGAGATCTTCGAGACGCCGTTCCGCTCGCCGCAGTTACGATTGTTTGCGTCGAGCGAGACGGAATGGCTGACGATCCTGCGGGTACCGGACTATCTCCCACGCCGCGCGCGCGAGGCTGCGTCCGGGCAGTTGCCGCTCTTCGCCGATGCGTTCATCGATGAGGCATCGTCATAGCGCCTGCGCGGTGACCATTCCTGCCAGCGTCACTGCACGCCGGTGTCTCACATCATACGGCGGGGTGTG
>JBBSII010000515.1:0-3861 GCA_038232175.1 Thermomicrobiales bacterium | reverse complement strand
GCAAAACGGATCGCGGAGGGCGGCGGAGCGCTCATGACGGAATATCCGCCCGGCACGCGGATCGACCCGGCAAATTTCCCCGCGCGGAACCGGATCATCAGCGGCCTCGCCCTCGGCGTCGTAATCGTCGAGGCGGGCGAGAAGAGCGGCGCGCTGATCACGGCCGACTTCGCCGGTGATCAGGGGCGCGATGTCTTCGCCGTGCCGGGGAGCATCCTGAACCCGATGAGCGCCGGGTGCAACGCGCTCATCCGGGACGGCGCGCGGCTCGTCACGAGCGTCGATGACATTCTCGCGGAGTTGCAGCTGGAAATCCGGCGCGAGCAGCACGCGACACAGCAGGCATTGCCCGTGCTGCCGGGGGTGCCGGGCGCGGACGCGCTGCTCGGTGCGCTGGGCGCGGAACCGATCCACATCGACGATCTCTGCCGCGCCAGTGGCCTGCCGATCAGCGATGTCAATGGGCTGCTCATGCAACTGGAATTAACGGGCATCGTGCGCCCGGCGGGGCCGCAGTTATACGTGCGGGCATAGTTCACCGTAACTTTGCGCCCGTTCCATCGTTCTCATAGACAACATCAATGTGCGGAGTACGGACGATGCGGCGCGCATCGTGCCGCGACATGGGTCAGGAGTGATGCCGATGAATCTCTATGGCGTGATCCTCGCGGGTGGCGGCGGCACGCGGCTCTGGCCGCTGTCGCGCCAGCACCGCCCGAAGCCGCTGCTGAACCTCCTCGGCGATCGGAGCATGTTGCAGGAGACGGTCAGCCGCCTCCAGCCGCTCATCATGCCGGACCGGCTCTTCATCGCCGTCAACGCCGTCCACGCGCCGGAAGTGGCGCGGCAGGTGCCCGAACTCCCCGCCGACCACATCATCGTCGAGCCGGTCGCGCGGGAGACCGGTCCCGCCCTCGGCCTCGCCGCGATTCACATCGCACACCACGACCCGGACGCACTCTTCGCCTCGTTCCACGCGGATCATGCCATCCTGAAGCCGGAGATGCTGCGCGCGGCGGTCACGCTTGGGGCCGTCGCCGCGCGGGACGGCGGCATCGCCACCATCGGCATCACCCCGACCCACGCGGCGACGGGCTACGGCTACATCGAACTGGCGGGCGTCACGCATCAGGAGGGCGACCTCTGCGTGCGTGAGGCGGTGCGGTTCGTCGAGAAGCCAACAGAATCGGTGGCGCAAGAATATCTCGCCACGGGCAACTTCGTCTGGAACGCGGGGCTATTCATCTGCCGCGCACAGACGCTCCTCGATGCATTCGCCACGTATCAACCCGAAGTCTACGCGGGCCTAATGCGTATTCAGGCGGCAATTGGCACGGATACCTACGTCGAGACGCTCGAAGCGATCTTCCCGACCCTGCCGAAGGTGAGCATCGATGTTGGCATCATGGAGAAGTTCCACCCGCTTGTCACCGTGCCGTGCGATCCGGGTTGGAACGATGTCGGCGACTGGGATACCCTGGCCTCGCTCATGCAGGGGGACGAGGACGGCAATATCGCGATTGGCGCGACGCACATCGCGATTGAGACGAAGCGCACACTTGTCCACGGGCGCGATCGCGTGGTCGCCACCATCGGTGTGGAGGACCTCGTGATCGTCGACACCCCGGACGCGGTGCTCGTCATGCCGCGCAGTCGCGCGCAGGATGTGAAGAAGATCATCGAACGCCTGACGGGGCACAACTTGAAATAAAGATGAATCGGTGGCGTGGGTGCCCTCTGGGCGAATTCAGCCTGCCGAACCCCGCAGCAGGCTGAAGCCCGCCGCCACCAGAATCTTCTCTCACTTTCCCCCACCGGGATTAGAAAATGCGTTCGTGGCGTTATACTTGATAGTTCGTCGTATTGACAGCGGCGGCGGCTTTTCTGCTACTCTGACGCGGGAAAGTAATGAACGTACACAGGAGGGGCGTGATGCCCGATGAGACGATAGAGAAGAAACCGACCACGCGAACGATGCGCGCCCGCGCGGCGAGCGACAGCGCGCCGCCCGCGAAGAAGCCGACGAAACGTGCCACAACAACCAGGACGACGAAGACACCCGCGCGCGCCGGTGCGACGACCACGACCCGTCGCACGACCACAACGAAGGTCGCGAGTGGCGGGACGCGGACGCGCACGACGAAGGGTGGGCGGTACGACATGCCGCCCATCGCCGAGGGGACGCGCCTCGTCATCGTCGAGTCGCCCGCGAAGGCGAAGACGATCACGAAGTACCTCGGCCCCGGCTACGCGGTGCGCGCCTCGATGGGTCATGTGCGCGACCTCCCCGACCGGGGGATCGGCATCGACTTCGAGCACGACTTCGAGCCGACCTACGTCGTCACCGAGGACAAGACCGACACGGTCAAGCAACTGAAGTCCGCGATCAAGAGCGCGAGCGCGGTCTACCTCGCGACCGACCCCGACCGCGAGGGCGAGGCGATCGCGTGGCACGTCGTCAAGGCGACGACGCCGACGCGCGACAAGCCCGTGCACCGTGTCACCTTCCACGAGATCACGCAGGACGCCGTGCGCGCCGCCATCGCGAACCCGCGCGCGATCGACATGCACCTCGTGGACGCGCAGCAGGCGCGGCGCGTGCTGGATCGCATCGTCGGCTACCGCCTGTCGCCGTTCCTCTGGAAAAAGGTGACGCGCGGGCTGTCCGCCGGGCGCGTCCAGTCCGTCGCGCTGCGGCTCGTCGTCGATCGCGAGCGGGAGATCATCGCGTTCGTCCCCGTCGAGTCGTGGACGGTCGAGGCGGATTTCGCCAAGATCACCGGGCAGGAGCGCACCGCGCGCGACCTCTTCCACGCCCGCCTGACGCATGTGAACGGCAAGAAGGCCGATCTCAAGGTGCAGGGCGACGCGCAGGCGGTCCTCGACGGCCTGAACGACGCGCGCTACGCCGTCCAGAATGTGAACAAGACGGAGCGACGCCGCAACGCCGCGCCGCCCTTCACGACGAGCACCTTGCAGCAGGAGGCATCCCGTAAGCACGGCTACGCCGTCGCGAGCACGATGCGGATCGCGCAGCAGTTGTACGAGGGCATCAAACTCTCCAGCAAGGAGGGCGAAGTCGGCCTCATCACCTACATGCGCACCGACTCGTTGAACGTCTCGGACGAGGCGCGGGAGGCGGCGCGGCGGCTGATCGTCTCCCGCTACGGCGGCGATTTCTACCCGACGAAGCCGAACTTCTACAAGACGAAGGCGAAGGGGGCGCAGGAGGCGCACGAGGCGATCCGCCCGACCGACCCGAGCCGCGCGCCGGAAGATGTGCGCCCGTACCTGAACCCGCAACAGTTCAATCTCTACCGGCTCATCTGGCAGCGGTTCGTCGCGAGCCAGATGGCGCAAGCGGTCTTCGATGTCACGCAGGTGGACCTGCTCGGCACGCCGCCGCGCGGCGACACCGCGTACACCTTCCGCGCGAGCGGTTCGGTGATCCGCTTCCCCGGTTTCCTTGAGGTCTACCGGGAAGGTCGGGACGTGGGCGACGCGGACGACGAGATCGACAAGGACGCGCTGCCCGCCCTCGCGGCGGACGAGCCGGTCGATCTCGTGAAGCTGCTCTCGGAGCAGCATTGGACGCAGCCACCGCCGCGCTATACCGAGGCGACGCTCGTCAAGGCCCTGGAGGAGCGCGGCATCGGTCGGCCAAGCACCTATGCGCCGACGGTCGCGACGATCATGGCCCGGAATTACGTGACGAAGGACGAGAAGGTGCTCGTGCCGAGCGAGTTGGGCATGATCGTCACCGATGTGCTCGTCGCGAACTTCCCCGATATCATCGACTACGGCTTCACCTCGCAGATGGAGGAGCGGCTGGACGATGTCGCGGAGGGCAAGACGGCGTGG
>JBBSII010000514.1:0-3866 GCA_038232175.1 Thermomicrobiales bacterium | reverse complement strand
TGGGGTGGGGTGGCCTCCCCCGCGGGCCCTACAAACCTGCCCCACTACACAACCCGGCCCCCGCGCCCCCCCCCCACGCCACTATTTCGACACCCCTTTTACGGGCGGGGCGTCATGCCGGACGATGGTTCCTCGGTGTCCACGATCGGTTGCCAGGTGAAGCGGTCACGGAAGCGGAGGAGGAGCAGGAGCACGGGCCGCCCGAAGAGCGCGACCATCGCCACATTCCCCGCCGCACGGAAAGCGTCGTAGACCGCCGAGGTCGCGCCGTAGAAGATCGCGTACCGCCGCAGCGTCTCGGTAAGCCCCAGCCCCGGCGACCAGTAGAGGCCGCTCTCCGTCGGGGAGGCGGGCGCGGCGAAGGGCCAGAACCAGAGGTTCATGATCGCGCCGTACCCGAAGCCCCACACTGCGCCGAAAACTGCCAGCAGGATCAGCCGCCGTGTCGTGACGCCGAGCTGCGGGCTATCGGTCTCTCGGCGCTCCTTCCACGCGGGGAGGTGCGGCAACAAGCCCGCCGTCATCCCGACCCAGCCGAGTGTCATCATCTGGAAGGGGAGCCACGGCCCGATGCCGCCAGTGAGCAGCGCGGAGACGGCGATGCTCGCCGCGCCGAGCAGGAAGCCGAAGGACGGCCCCCAGACGAAGCCGACGCAGATCGGCAGGAAGAAGATCGGGCTTGCACCGAGCACGCCGGGGAGCAGCCGGAGCGCCGCATTCGTCGCGACGAGGACGCCGAGCAGGGCGACCCGCTTCGCGTCCGGGTCCGCGCCGCCGCCCGTCTCCACGAGCAGCGCCGCGAGACAGACGACGCCGATGATCGCGAAGAGAGACGGCGCATCGCCGCCGTGCGCCGTGCGGTCGGCGGCCCCCGTGCGTCGCGCGCCGGAGAGCCAGAAGGGGCTGAGGAACGCGACCACACCGACGAGCGATGCGACCGCGAGCACGAGCGGCGTGCGCCATCGTTGCGATTGGTTCATCCGTTCATCTCCACCATCTGGCGCGCGGGCAATGCCGCCCGCACATCCGCCACGCTCAAGAAGGTGCCGCCGAGCAGTTGGTTGATCTGTGGTGCGAACGGGGTGCCGGGAAGTACCGCGCGCGGGGGGCCGAGCGCGGCCATCCGCCCCCGATCGAGCAGCGCGACGCGATCCGCGACGCGAGCGACCAGTTCCGCGTCGTGCGTCACGAGCAGGATGGTGCGGCCATCGTCGCGCAGCCCCCGCAGCAGCGCGATTAGATCGTCCCGCGCGGCAGGGTCGAGGCCGCGCGTCGGCTCGTCGAGAAGGATGATTGCCGGGTCGCCCGCGAGGGTCGCGGCGACCGCGACGCGCGCCCGTTCCCCCACGGAGAGATCACGCGGGTATCGCCCCGCCATCCCGCCGAGCCGGAGCAACTGGAGCAAGCCTTCCGTGTCGCCGTACCGCTCCGGGAGCGCACGCAGGCCGCGCGCCCGTTGCGTGAAGGCGATTTCGTCCGCGACGGTTTCGGCGAAGAGGAGCGCGCCTGGCTGTTGCGGCACGTAACCCGTCTGCGGGACGCGCGCTTGAATACCGCCCGTCGTCACGTCACGCCCCGCAAGGGTGACGCGCCCCGCATCGATGGGTTGCAAGCCGAGGAGCGTCCGGAGAAGCGTCGTTTTCCCCGCGCCGTTTGCGCCAACCACCGCGACGATCTCGCCCGCGTGGAGCGTCAGATCGATGTCGCGCAGCACCGATTGACCACTGAGCGTGACCAATACGCCCTCGGCGGCGAGGATCGGTGCGCCTGCGGGGTGCGATGTGGGTACCGATGGTGGTGACAATGCCGTCAGGCCATCGCGCGCGACGAACCCGCGCGCCTCCGCGACGGAGAGGGGGAGCGGTTCCCAGCCAAGCGCGCGACCAAGCGCGGCGACAGGCGGTACCCACGCCTCCCCGTGATCCCCCGCGCGCGCGAGCACGGAACGCACATCGCCATGCACGAGCGAGCCGTCCCCCGGCAGGAGCAATGCTGCTGTCGCCCGCGCGATCACCCGCTCCAGCCGGTGATCCGCGAGAATGACGCCCATGCCGGACGCTGCCTGCACCGCCGCGACCGCATCGAGGACGGCAGCCGCGCCATCGGGGTCGAGTTGCGAGGTCGGCTCGTCGAGGACGAGCAAACGCGGGGTGCGCACAATCGCCGCCGCGAGGGCGACCCGCTGCCGCTCGCCGCCGGAGAGGGTCGCGATCTCCCGCTCCGTGAGGTGCGCCATACCAACCGCATCGAGCGCATCGCGCACGCGGCGGCGCATCTCCGGGCGGGGGGTGCCGTGCTGTTCGAGTGCGAAGGCCACGTCATCCGCCACGCGGGGGGCGACCGCCGCCGTCTCGGGGTCCTGAAAGAGCATCCCGACCACGGCACTCATCGCGCGCGGGCCGTCCCGATGCGCCGCCCTGCCATCGACCACGACCGCGCCACCGAAACGCCCGCCGCTGAAGTGTGGCGCCAGCCCGTTGAAGGTGCGGAGCAGCGTCGATTTGCCCGCACCTGACGGGCCGAGCACGACGACCGTCTCGCCATCACACATATCCCAAGTGATCTGTTGGAGGACAGGGGCAGAGGCGCGTGGGTATGCGTACGTCACACGGTCGAGGCGCGCGAGGGGAGAAGACGCGGATGTTTGGGGTGGTAGCGCGGGCTGTTCATCTGCACTTTCTGGTTCACTCAGTGGCCGAGAATCACGAGCGGGCACGAACGGAATGAGCAGCGCGGGTAGCAGAAGCGGGAGTAGCGCCGCGCCCAGCAACGGATCGAATGGCGGCCAGAGCAGCGTGGGGTAGGGGTAGTAGACGAGCGCGGAGCCAGTGAGGGCAAACACCGCGACGATGAGCGCCGCGAGCGCTGACCCGCCGACGACTGCGCTATCCGCAGCGTGCCACGGGTGGGCGCGGTACGCGGTGCGCCGGATGCGGTTGTGCCTCGTGCTGGGCACGCCGAAGCCACGCGCCGCCATCGCCTCCGCGAGCGCAACCGCCCGTTCGAGGCCGAGCGCGAGCACCGGCACGACGAGCGGCGGCAAATCGCGCAGGCTGCGCCGGATCGTGTGGCCGCGCACCGCCTGCGCCTCCCGCACCTCGCCGAGCGCGGCGATGGTCTGCGGCAGGAAGCCGAGGGCGACGGTCATCGTCACGCCGAGGCCCGTCAACGGGCGCGGTAGGAGGCGCAGCAGGTCCTCGTAACCGACCGCCGCGTTCAATGCCGCGAACGCGAGGATCAGCGTGCCGAGCGCGAGCGCGGAGATGACGCCGTAGAGGAGCGCGTTGAAGGTGATCGGACCGCCGATGATCGCACCGAGGAGCGGGATGCCGCGCGGTAACTCCGCGATCACGCGATCCCCGGTGTGGACGGTGAGCATGTTGAAAAGCACGGCGATGAACGTCAGCGTCCAGACGGCGCGCAGGAGCAAGGCCCATTGCGCCACCCCAAGCCCCGGTCGCGTTGTGCGTGCCGCCCGGTACGCGGCCCCTGCGCAGAGCGCGACGAGCGCGACGTACAGCGGGTTGCGCGTCGTCGCAACGATGATGGTGCACGCTCCTGCCCACACGAGCCATGCAACCGGGTGGAGCGCAGGCGCGGGTGTTGGTGCCGCCATGTCGGGCTGCGTCGATGATTTCACTTTTCCGTGCCCGCGTCACCTCTGCGTTTCGCGCGCCGCGCGCCCAACGGAACGAGTGCGAGCAATCCGAGCATCACCGCCGCGTCCGCGATGAACCCGCCGATCGCCCGCCCGCCCGGCGCGTTTGCTGGCTTTTTCGCCGCCGTTGTGATCGGCGTCGCGCTCCCACTGGGCGCGATCACGGCGGCACGGGGCTGCGTGTCCGCCGTCGCGGTCGCGACGGATG
>JBBSII010000513.1:0-3870 GCA_038232175.1 Thermomicrobiales bacterium | reverse complement strand
GTCTTCGATCCGCAGGAATATCGCGGCACGCGCATGAATCCCGCCGGCTATGGCGATATCACACTGGAACTGCAACTGGGGGAGCGGGAGGCCGGCCCCGGCGCGCTGCCCGGCCCGTTGCGGCCGGGGCGCTGGCGGGTGATGGTGGACATCGAGCGCACCACGGAGACGGCGGACTATGTGGTGGAAGTGGTCGCCGAGGCCGAGATGGTGGACGCGATTGTGCCGACTGGTGACCGCACGGGGCGCGCGACGTCGGGGGCGAACGATGCACCGGTCATCGTGCGCGGCGCGGGCTGGTATCGCGGCGAGCTGCATGCGCACAGCTGGAACAGCGACGGCAAAGTGCCGGTCTGGCAGGTCGTCGAGGCGGCGCGGACGTACGGGCTGGACTTCCTGGCCCTCACCGATCACTTCACGACTGCGGGCTGGCGGGACCTGGCCGGGGCGGGCGGCAGCGATCTCGCCCTGCTGCACGGCCTGGAACTGACGGGCCACGGCGGCCACGCGAACTTGCACGGCCTCCACCGCTGGGTCAATATCTACGCGGACGGCCCCGCGCTCGACACGCGGAATCGCCCCACTGCGGTCGGACCGGCGGAGACCACCGACCCGGATGCGCAGTGGGACATCAACGCGGTCGCGCGCGCCGCGCACGAGCAGGGCGGGCTCTTCTGCGTCAACCATCCCTTCTCCGGCGATCTCGGCTGGCGCTACCACGCATTCGACTGGGATCTGGCCGACCTGATGGAGATCTACCACCATTTGGAGGGGCCGCACAATGCGCTGGCGCTCGGGCTATGGGACGAGCATCTCCGCCAGGGGAGACGGATCATCGGCGTGGCCGGGATCGACTCGCACCACCCGCGCGAGCAGCGGCACCGCCTCGGGCAGTGTTTCACCTACGTCCACGCGCGGGAACTGAGCGAGGCCGGGATCATCGCGGGGCTGCGGGCGGGTCGCGTCTATGCCAGCCTCGGGCCGCGCCTGGAGTACTGGGCGGAGACCGCCGACGGCGCCCGGATCGAGATGGGCGACACGGCCCCCTGCGGTTCCCCGTTGCAGTTGCATGTTGAACTGTCCGATCTCCGCTATCCGGCGCAGCTCTACCTGCTCAAGAATGGCTTCTACCACGAGTCGGTCGCCGTGGCGCCCGGCCCATCGCGCACGGTCGAGTTCACGGATACGCCGGCAACGCCCGGATACTATCGTGTGGAGGTGTACGCGGATCAGCCGCAGGAGACGCGCCCCTACCGGCAGCCGAGCACCCTCCTGCTGCTTTCCAATCCTATCTTCCTTCGTTAGATCGAGCGGATCACGACGAGAGGAGTAGGCGGGCATGAACCCACCTACCCGCCGTTCCCTCAATCGCCCTGCAACTTCGCCTGGGCGATGTGCCACGCCGCGAGTTGTATGGGGAGCGTGTACGGCAACCCGACAAGATGCGCCGGGGTCGCCGGGATGCGAAACGCGACGGCGCTTTGTTCGGCTACCGCAGTCTCCCCCTCCGGCACGACGCTGTAGAGGATGCCGCCCGCATCATGGACCGCGCTCGCCACGTCGACCGCGCGGGTGTAGGCCGCGTCGTCGGGCGCGATGAGGAAGACCGGGTCGCCCGGATGGATGACATCGTAATGGTGGAACTCCTCGGTGCCGAGCACCCAGCCATACCCCTCGCACCCCTCACGGATCTTGCATGCGCCGAACATCGCGGCGGCCAGCCCCGGCCCCGCTCCGACGAAGAGGAAGGCGGTACGGTCCACCCATCGTCCGCCGAGGCCCGCAGCCTGCGGATCGGCGGCGGCGATGATCTTTTCGACCGTCGCGGGGAGCGCATCCAGCCACGCATCCGCTTCGCGCACGCGCTCGTTGTGCAGGCCGCGCGTGCGGGCGGCCTCGCCGGCGAGCGCGATGAGGGCGGCCAGCCCGACCGTGCTGGCCTGCGTCGGGAAACTGGCGCGCCGAATCGCGCGGCCCAAGAGATACGTTTCGGGAACTTGGGTGAAGAGCGAATCTTCCGTATTGGTCACGCCGATCGTCAGCGCCCCCGCCTCACGCGCCGCCTGCAAGCCGCGCGCGGTCTCTGCGGTCGTCCCGGACGCGCTCAGCCCAATCACGACATCATCCGCCCCGACGAAGCGCCGGCCGTAGCGGGTGAACTCGAGCGCCTGCATCACCTCGAAGGGCGTATCCAGCAGCATCTCGAACGTGTCGCGGACCGCCTGGCAGGTGGACCATGAATCGCCGCAGCCGATGCCATAGACCCGCCCGTGGGCACGCTCCGCGAGGAGACGGCCAACCGCCCGAATACGATCGCGCTCCGCCGTCAACGTTGCGCGGATCGCGGCGGGCTGGCCCGTCAGTTCCTCGTAGTTGTAGCGCAGGCGCGTCGCGCGGTCGCGCGGCTGGTGGGCCCGCATCGCCGCCCGTTCCGCCTCGATGCGCGCCTCGCGGCCCGCGTCGGGATTGTGCGCAGGAGCAATCATCGATCTCCCCCTGGAGCGGTTCGGAGTGCGAAGGGCTCCGGACCGTGCATGCTACGAAAGGCCGGCACGGATGCGGCTCAGGCGGATGCCGTTTCCCGTATCGTACGTCGGCGTCGTCTGGCGGAAGTACGGCTCGCCGCTGGCGTGCGACACCACGGCGGCCAGCAGTTCGACCGGGATGCAGGAGACCAACGGGCTGAACATCTCGCGGACCCTTCCACGGATGGGAAGGACGACGTCCGCGTGAGGGGCGATGTCGCGGTCGTCCTCGGCGACCACCGCGATGATGCGACGCCCGAGATGCCGCATCACCTGGACGAGTTCCGCCGCGCGATCGTGGCTCTCGCCGGGCGGGGCGATCAGCACCGTCGGCGTCTCCACCTCCTTGCTAAAGTATTGGAGGTGCGCCCACTCCTCCATCTCCTGCCCGATCACATGCTTCCCGGCCGCCTCAACCATCTTCGCCGCCCCGAAGAGGGCGGTCGCATAGTTCGGCCCGCTGCCGACGAAGACGAAGTTCGGGGCGGCGCCTATCTCCGTGCCGATGGCCAGCGCGGCCTGGGCCGACGCCGCGATTGTCGCCTCGATCGCATCCGCCGTGCGCATCAGTTCCGCGCGGAGGTCGTCCGCCTCGGACTGCGTGTAGCGCGCCGCCACCTCACCGAGCCGGATCGCGAGCAGATAGAGGCTGAGGAGCGACATTGCATAGGTGCGGACACCGGGGGAGCGGCCATAACTCTCGGTGGAGACGGAGAGCACTTTCTCCGCCGCCCGCGCCGCGCGGCTCTCGCTATTTCCCGTCAGCGCGACCGTCAGCGCGCCGTGCTGCCGCGCCAGCGTCAGCGCCTCGATGGTGCGCGAAACCTCCCCCGATGTGGAGATGCCGACGACGAGGGGACTGCGCGGGAAATCGCGCCGCAGGGTGCGGATCGTGTAGCGGGAGAACTGCATGGCGGGGAGCGCCTGCGCGGGAATACCCGCGAGCGCGTCGAAGGCCATCTCTGCGGCCACGCCCGCGTTATGCGAGTCACCGCATCCCGTGATGAAGATCTGCTTGACCGAGAGGCATTCGTTGTGGTCGAGCAAGCGGCGGACGGCCTCATCGATCGGACGCAGGCGCTCGCGGATCAGCGTCGGGAGGCTTTCGACCTCGGCCCACATCTCATTCTCGTCCGGGCTCGCCTGAAATGGCGGGGCGCTACCGTCCATCGGTGCCATGGGTCACTCCTCTCGGCAATCTATCGGGCGTCGGGGTGGGCGAATCAGCGAGCTCCGCGAGGAGCATCGCCCGCGCGTGATGCGTGGCGCGCCGGACCTTCGTCACGGCAAGATAGTACGCGAACCAATGCAGGGGCGCGAGGGAAACGAAGGGGCTGAGATGCTC
>JBBSII010000512.1:0-3873 GCA_038232175.1 Thermomicrobiales bacterium | reverse complement strand
GCATGTGGCGAAACGCGACGCGAGCGGGTTCGCGGTGACGGCAGCGCCGAGCACGACCGCCGCCGCCCTGGGGAAGAAGGCGAGCGACATAAGCGGCACGTTCAGTTACCGGGTGGTGGCGAGGCGCAAGGATGTGGCGGCCCCACGCCTCGCCAAGTTCGCGGTGCCGCAGGAGGTGAAGGCGGCGACGCCGCTGGTGGTGCCGACGCTGCCGAAGGACGAGAAGAAGCCGACGCTCCCACCGACGCCGGAACCGCCGACGGTCGACAAGAAGGGGCAGGGCTGACGGGAAGACACGCCGCCCGCCGCGTCCCGACGGGAGGACCAAAGGGGGCGGATCGCTGCATCGCGCGGGGTGCAGCGTCGAGGGGTGAGGTTGTCCCGACGGCGAAGAGAACGCATACGCCCTGTCCGTTCCCCCTGTGTTCAACCCTCACAGCAGCCGCGCCCTTTCATGGAATTTGGCGTGTCAACGACACTCATTGGGCATCGTGCGGTCGCGCTGGCGACACATCGTACTGTAACGTGAAGGAGGTAGCATCCCCACACAATGATCGATCTCGACGCATTCCGCGCGCTCCTGACGCCGGACGGGCAGCGCGCCCTCGCGGAGATCGCGGGGCGGGAGCCGACGCCCGCGACGACGCTCGCCATCGCGACTGACCTCCGCAAGCGCTACCCCGCCCCGCTCGTTGCGGCCGCGATGACGCAGGTGCGGTTGCGCGCGCACGCCCGCACGAAGTTTGGCGACGACGCGGCGCGGATGTACTTCACGCAGGCCGGGTTGGAGCAGGCAACGGGCGCGTTCGTCGCGACCCACCACGCGGCGCGGTATCCCCTAAACACGCGCATCGCGGACCTCTGCTGCGGCATCGGCGGCGACGTGCGCGCCTTCGTGACAGCGCACGACGTGCTCGCCATCGACCGCGATCCTCTCACCGCCGCCATCATAACCGCGAACGCAGCCGCCCTCGGCATCGCGCACCGCGTCACCGTGCGATGCGCCGATGTCACGATGGTTGGTCTCACGGGATATGACGCGGCATTCCTCGACCCGGCGCGGCGCACGGCGGAGCGGCGCATCTTCGACATCGCGGACTACCAGCCACCGTGGTCGTTCATCGGTGAACTCACACGGCGCGTGCCGAACGTTGGTATCAAAGTCGCGCCCGGCATCCCGCACAATGCGATCCCTCACGGTGCGGAAGCCGAGTGGGTCTCCGTGCACGGCGATGTGAAGGAAGCGGGTCTCTGGTTCGGGTCGCTCGCGATGCCTGGTGTGGCGCGTCGTGCCACCCTGCTCCCCAGCGGTGCGACGCTGACTGCCTCCGTCGATACGCCCCCGGCGGTCGTCGCGCCGCGTCGCTACCTCTATGAACCGGACGGCGCGGTGATCCGCGCGCACCTCGTCGCGGAGGTCGCCGCACGGATCGATGGCGCGCTCATCGACCCGACGATCGCGTACATCACCAGCGACACGCTGACGCCCACGCCGTTCGCGCGCGCGTACCGCATCGACGACGCGATGCCGTTTAACCTCAAACATCTGCGCGCGTATCTGCGCGCGCGGAACATTGGTCGGGCGGTCGTGAAGAAGCGTGGTTCGCCGCTCACGCCGGAGGGCTTGCTCCATGACCTGCGGCTTTCCGGCGACGCAGAGTGCGTCCTCTTCCTAACGAAAATCGTGGGCAAGCACTCCGTCCTCATTGGGCAGACGACCGACCCGTACTATGTGTGGCATCAGGAGGAGACGCGGTAGTTCGGCGCTTCCTTCGTGATCGCGATGCTGTGCGGGTGGCTCTCGCGCAGGCCCGCGCTCGTGATACGGACGAACCGCGTGTCGCGCTGCATCGCCGGGATATTCGCCGCGCCGCAGTAGCCCATCGCGGAGCGCAGGCCACCGACGAGCTGGTAGACGAGCGCGTCGAGCGTCCCCTTGTACGCCACGCGCCCTTCGATCCCCTCCGGCACGTACTTGCTGACGTTGCCGGAGACGCCCTCCTGGAAGTAGCGATCCGACGAGAAGCGCGCCTTCATCGCGCCGAGCGAACCCATGCCGCGATACTCCTTGTACCGCTCACCCTGGTAGAGCACGACATCGCCCGGCGACTCATCCACCCCCGCGAGCAGCGAGCCGAGCATCACCGTGTCCGCGCCCGCCGCGATCGCCTTCGCGACATCGCCGCTGTATTGGATGCCGCCGTCCGCGATCACCGGCACACCGTAGGCCGCGGCGGCGCGGGCGCAATTCCAGATCGCGGTGATCTGCGGCATGCCCGTCCCCGCGACCACGCGCGTCGTGCAGATGCTCCCCGGCCCGATGCCGACCTTCACGCCGTCCGCGCCCGCCTCGATCAGCGCCTCGGTCGCGCCCGCCGTCGCGATATTCCCCGCGATCACCGGGATGTCCCATGTCTGCTTGACGTGCTGCACCATGCGGATCACGTCGATATGGTGGCCGTGTGCGGTGTCCACAACGAGCACATCGATCTCCTCCGCAACGAGCGCCTCCGCGCGGTCCATCGCGTCCTTCCCGATACCGACCGCCGCCGCGACGCGCAACCGCCCCTTGCTGTCCTTCGAGGCGTTCGGGAACTGGATGCGCTTCTGGATGTCCTTGACAGTAATCAACCCCTTGAGGCGATAGTTCTCGTCAACGACTGGCAACTTCTCGATCTTGTTGTGGTAGAGGATCGCCTTCGCCTCATCGAGCGTCGTCCCGACCGGGACGGTGACGAGGTTCTCTTTGGTCATCCGCTCGCGGATCGGCTGATCGAAATTCTCCTCGAAGCGCAGGTCGCGGTTCGTCAGGATGCCGACGAGCCTTCCCTGCTCATCGGTGATCGGCACGCCGGAGATGTGGTACCGCTCCATCATCGCCTGCGCGTCCCGCACGAGGTCGTCCGGGCCGAGCGTCACCGGCTCGACGATCATGCCGGACTCGCTGCGCTTCACCTTATCAACCTCATCGACCTGCGCTTCGATCGACAGATTGCGGTGGATGACGCCGATGCCACCCTCCCGCGCGAGCGCAATCGCCAGGCGGGCCTCGGTGACGGTATCCATCGGAGACGAAATGAGCGGGATGGCGAGCGTGATCTCGCGGGTGAGGCGCGTGGACGTATCGCTCGTGTTGAAGACGTGCGACTCCGCAGGGACGAGCAGAACATCGTCGAATGTCAGCCCTTCGGGACCGAACTTCGCGGCGAAGGCTGCATCGGTGGAGGAGGGATTGGGAGCCTGCAACAGTTTCTCGGCTTCGATCATCCGCATCCGCGCCATGCCTCCTTCTGATAGAGAAAAATCACTGGCCGCAGGGGCACGATGCACGGGTGGGGAAACCGCCCAATAGATGCAGAAAAAGACGGGCCTGCTCGCGCGCCGTCCGTACATCCGCAGTATCGCACGGCATGGGGCATGGGTCAACGAAGAGCGCACACTGGTGGGCGATGCAGGATTCGAACCTGCGACATCCACGGTGTAAACGTGGCGCTCTAACCAGCTGAGCTAATCGCCCGCGATGGAGCACAGGAAAGAGGGGTGGTGCGCGAGAAGGGACTTGAACCCTTACCCCCTAAACGGGGACTAGGCCCTCAACCTAGCGCGTCTGCCGATTCCGCCACCCGCGCACAAAGGGGTGTGCGGAGAGTATCGCATCCCCTTTCGTGACTGTCAACACATTTGTCGGTGTTCGACGAGTATGTCCGGGGTAACTGTTCAGCGAAACTGTCCGCTTCTGCCCGCTTTCCGCGCCGATGACCACAGCCGCTTCATGGTGCCGGCGGCAGAGGAAGGAGCGTGCTACCGGGTGATGGCGGCGGGAACGGACCGCGACCCCCGCTTGTGTTTCAAGGATCAGCGGACGGTGGGGAT
>JBBSII010000511.1:0-3875 GCA_038232175.1 Thermomicrobiales bacterium | reverse complement strand
TGGCCTTCGGCTTCGATCTCGGAGTTCCCGGTCTCGCGGCCGTAGTTCTCCTTCGCGTCGCCCTTGACTTCGTTCACTTTGCCCTTGATTTTGTCGCCAAGTCCACTCATCGCAAGACTCCCTTCACATGCGGAGGAATCCGATTATTCCTCCTACGGGCTGCGGGGTATTCGCTATCCCCACCATCCCTAATGCAACCTCCGTGCCACGTCGGTACTCATGAGCGTACGTACGCATAGGGAAGTAAAATGCAATCAATGAACGTTTCCAGCCGGTTGACGAATGTCGCCCCATCGTGTATCTCTGTCACTGGACATAATGATACAGCAGTGGGGGATGCAGAACGATGCGACGACGAGCGGTACTGGCGGGCATGGCGGCGACAGCGGCAACGATGATGGTGCAGCAGTTGCAGGCGCTTGCTCAGCCCTTAACGACCGATGACGACACGACGGGACCCACGCCGCCGCAACCGCCGCCGCCCGCGAACGACCCTCCCGCCGCGCCCGTGACATTCGCGCCCGCCGCCCCGGTTGCCCCCGTTGCGCCCGCGAAGCCAGTCGTCACAAAGCCGGATTTGAGCGACCCGAAGTACAGTCCGAACGCCTACCCGCCGCTGAAGCAGACCCTCGACGGCCCGCCGAAATCCGGCGAGTTCGCCCTCGCCGCCGACGATGTGAACCTGCGCGCCAATCCGTCGTACAACAGCGAGGTGATGACGGTCATCCCGGGTGGCAGCCAGGTGACGGTCGAGGGCAAGGTGAAGGACGGTTTCTTCCCGATTACCTTCAAGTCCAATCTCGGCTGGGTGGACGGCAAGTTCCTCACCCGCCTCGGCCCGGAGTTGCCGCCCGCCATCGGCGTCGGGACGCTGCTTGAGAGCACGCCGATCTACGAGACGCCGGACGCGAGCGGCAAGCAGATCACGAACTGGACCGCCGGGATGCAGGTGACGTACTTCTGGGAGTTGGACGGCGCACCGTACAAGGGTTCCAAGCGCTGGTACAAGGTGCTCTCCAGCCCCGACCGCTACGTGCCGGTGGCGAGCATCGCGGGCACGCCGACGCAGGGGTTGCAGGAACCGGCGGCATTGCCGAAGAGCGGCCCGCTCGCGTGGGTGGGGGCGCTCCAGAGTGGCGCGAATGTGCGCCTCGGCCCCGGCACGAACCAGCAGGCCGTGAAGACGTGGCCCGCCGGTCGGCGCGTGCTCGTCTTCGGCGAGGTGAAGGGCGAACTCTACGATGGCTCGACCAAATGGTATCAGGTCGCGTCCCCGCCCGAACAAAGCCTCTTCCTCCATTCCAGCTTCGTCACCAAGCAGGCCGACATCCTCCCGGTGGAGAAACCCGCCTACGCGGGCCGTTGGGTTGATGTGGATCTGGCCAATCAGGTGCTGACGGCGTACTTCGGCGCGCGCCCCTTGATGGTGGCGCAGACGGCGAGCGGCACGCCCAAGAACCCGACCGACAAGGGGAATTATCCGACCTTCTGGCGACTCGCGTCCCAGCGGATGCAGGGCGACAACCTTTTCGCGTCGGATTACTACAACCTCGACGCCGTGCCGTACATCTCGTACTTCCACCCCAGCGGCGAGGCGATTCACGGCGCGTACTGGCACGACAACTTCGGCGCGCAACTCTCGCACGGCTGCGTCAACGCCTCGTTGCCCACCGCCCAGTGGGTGCTGACGTGGGCGCCGCTCGGCACGCAGGTCGTGGTGCACTGATCCGCAGCGACTTCCCCCCCAACTTCCACCGCAACCCTAGGGAAGTTGGAAGTTGGAAGTGGAAGTCGCCGCGTAATCGCCGTTCAGTCCGAAGTCGTGGATGCGTTGGGTCAGTTCCGGCAGGGCCAATCCGAGGGTGTGCGCGACGGCGACACGGTCACCCTCGTGCTGCTTCAGCGCCTCCACGATCAACTCGCGCTCCACCTCGCTCAGGACAGCGCTCATGGGGACTCGCTCGCGGACGCGCTGCGTGATGTCAATTAATCGGCCGCCCGCCTGCGGCGCGAACTGGATCTGCTCGGCGGTGACGAGGCCACCCTGCGAGAGGACGATGCCGCGCTGGATCGTGTTCTCCAACTCGCGGATGTTGCCGGGCCACGAGTGCGCCAGCAGCTTCTCCATCGCGTCTGGGGAGACGCGCGCCATGCGGCCCGCCGCGCCGTAGCGATGCTTCTCGAGGAAGTGCTGCACGAGCAGTGGCACGTCCTCCATGTGGTCGCGCAGGGGCGGTACGTGGATGGTCAGGACGTGAAGACGGTAGAAGAGGTCCTCGCGGAAGTTGCCCGCCGAGACTTCGTCCTCCAGCCGCCGGTTCGTTGCCGCGATGACGCGGACATCGATGTGAATCGGCGCAGTGCCACCGACGCGCTCGAACTCCTTCTCCTGCAGGACGCGCAGAAGTTTGCGCTGGGTGGAGAGTGTCATCTCGCCGATCTCATCGAGGAAGATCGTGCCCCGGTTGGCGCGCTCGAAACTGCCCTTGTGCTGGTTCTGCGCGCCGGTGAACGAGCCTTTCTCGTGGCCGAACAACTCGCTTTCAAGCAGCGATTCCGGCAACGCCGCGCAGTTCACCTTGACGAGCGGGCCGCGCGCGGAGAGCGAGTTCTTGTGCAGCACATTGGTGATCAGTTCCTTCCCGGAGCCGGTCTCGCCCGTGATGAGCACGGGGGCATCGGAGGACGACGCGCGCCCGATCGTCTGGAAGATGCGCGCCATCTCCGCACTCGACCCGATAATCTCGTCGCGCAGCCGCTGATCGGACGCCATGGGGTTGGCCTCCATCTGCGCTTCCTGCTCCTGCGTGCTGAAAAACGACCGGACCTTCTGGACGACGTACTCGATGTCGAAGGGCTTAGTCAGGTAGTCGAACGCACCGAGCGTGGTCGCCTCGATGGCGATGGAGGCGGTGGTGAACGCCGTCATCATAATGATCGGCAGCGTGACGCCTTGCGCGGATTGGGCAATCTCCCGCAACGCCTCCAGACCCGTCATGTCCGGCATCTGCACGTCCATCAGCACGAGCGCGGGATGCTGGGGACCGTGGTAGATCGCGAGCATCTCCTTGCCCGTCGCCGCTTCGAGCGGCTCGTACCCCTCGTCCCGCAGCAGTTCAACGAGCAGCGAGCGGATCGCCTCATCGTCATCCGCGACGAGCACCCGGCGGTTGGCTTGGTCATAGGCGTAGGTTGGCCCGGTGGCATCGCCACGCGGCGCGTGCCCATTGACGGGCTTGCGCGACGCGGCGGAACCGGCGGCGCTGACGCGGCGGGCCGGTGGCCTGCTACTCATCTCGTTCTCCCCTCTCACCCCACACATCACAAACCCGTGCCCCGATGCCGTCTCCCTATTGTACGGGCGTTACCGCCACACGCAACTCCCGCGACCGCAGCAGCGGAGCGGGGAGTCCTAACGCCCACCCCCTTCCCTCCGAGGGAAGGGGTGACTCAATTTGCATGCTGTGCCGCTCGCCAAAAACCCGGATGTTACGGCGGCTCACTCCCCCTTCCCTCCGAGGGAAGGGAGCTGGGGGGTTAGGATTCCCGTAAGCCCCCATTCTTCTTCCGCGTCCATGCGGTTCCTGTGGCTTCGCTTTTCTGTCCTTCTCCGCGTCCTTAGCGCATTGTCGAGGGGAGCAACCCAAGTTCCCCGCGGTACTTGGCGACCGTGCGCCGCGCGATCTGGATGCCGAGGTCCTTCAATGTGTCGCAGATCTCGTCGTCCGTCAGCGGGTGGTCCTCGCGGTCCACCAACTCCTTAATCACGTCCTTGACACCGAGCGAGGCGGTGAAGAAGTTGGAGAAGGGGATGACGCGCCGTTCCGGCAGGAGCACGTATTTGTTCGCGGTGGCGCGGCTAACGGTGGACTCGT
>JBBSII010000510.1:0-3889 GCA_038232175.1 Thermomicrobiales bacterium | reverse complement strand
GTAGCGACGATACGAGAAATGCACGTCCTCCGCGTGGTTGCAGAAGAAGACGAATGAGGGCGGCGAGACGTCCACCTGCGTCGCGTAGTAGAACTTGACCCACTTGCCCGGCTTCGACGGTGGCGGGTGCTTCTCGACGGCGGCGCTCAGCATCTTGTTGAGCGCGGCCGTCGGGACGCGCTTCTTGCGCTCCTCGACGACGAGCAAGGCGCGTTCCAGCACCTGCGGGACGCGGATGTTGAACTTGGCCGAGATGAAGACGGCGGGCACGAACGGCATGAAGTCGAGCGCCTCAGCGGCGGCCTGCTTGTACTGCTCCATCGTCTGCCCATCTTTTTCGACAAGGTCCCACTTGTTGACGACGAGCACCATGCCACGCGCCTCATCCGCGACGTACCCCGCGATGTGGAGGTCCTGCGCGGTGAAGCCCTCCGTCGCGTCAACGACAAGCAGCACAACATCCGCGCGGGTAATCGCCCGCATCGAACGCAGCACGCTGTACTTCTCGATGCCCGGCTCGACCCTGCCCCGGCGGCGGATGCCGGCGGTGTCGATCAGCGCGATCGTCTGCCCCTCCCACTCAACCTCGGTGTCGATCGAGTCGCGCGTCGTCCCCGGTATGTCGCTCACGATGGAGCGTTCCTGCCCGAGGATCGCGTTCAGGAGGCGGGACTTCCCGACATTCGGCCTGCCAACGATGGCGATGCGCGGCCCGCTCGGCTCCGGTTCTTCTTCGAATTCCGGCAGCGCCTGCACAATGGCGTCGAGCAAGTCGCCCGTCCCGCGCCCGTGCAACGACGAGACGACAATCGGGTCGGAGAGGCCAAGCGAGTAGAAATCGACCGCGTTCGCCGCGCGCGTGTTGCTCTCCGCCTTGTTCGCGGCGAGCACGACGGGCTTCTTCGTCCGGCGCACGATATCGGCGATGAGTAGGTCGGCGGCGGTCGCGCCCACTTCGGCATCGACGACCATCACGATGACGTCCGCTTCCTTGATCGCGTGTTCCGCCTGCTTCTGCGTGCCCGCAGGAATGTCGCTCAGGTCGAGTTCCGCGCCGCGCTCATCGACAATCAAGCCGCCGGTATCGACGAGTGAGAAGGAGACGCCGTTCCACTCCACATCGCCGTACACACGGTCGCGCGTCGTGCCCGGCTCGTCCTGTACGATGGCGCGTCGCTCGCCAATCAAACGGTTGAAAAGCGTCGATTTCCCGACGTTCGGTCTGCCAACTACGGCAACAATCGGCTTCGGCAAGAGAGTCCTCCGAGAAAAAATTCGCATCGCGCGACTCAGCACAGGACGCCCACACAGAATCGCGGACGATGCGTGCAGTATAGCAGAGGAAGCGATTGCGCGGCGCTTCTCGCGCGTCAGTTGCTATGCGATTGTCGCGAGCGCCGCTACGAAGCGGTCGAGCATCGCGCGGTCGAGCATCTCCGTCGCGCAGATGAGCATGTGGCCCGCGAGCGCCGGATAATCCAGCCCGAGATCGTAGCCACCGATCATCCCGGCAGCGAGTAGTCGCTCATTCACCTGCGCGGGCGGCACGGGCGTCCGCACGACAAATTCATTAAAAAAGGTCATCGCGGGGCCGCTGCCGTTCTGGTCCGCGCCATCGGCATTGACCACCGCGTAGCCGGGGAGAGCCGCGATGGCACCGGCGAGGTAGTGCGCCTTGTGATAGCACTGCGCCGCCAGTTCACGCACGCCGCCATCGCCGAGCATCGCCATCTGGATCGTCGCCATCAGCGCGTTCAGCCCCTCATTCGTGCAGATGTTGGAGGTCGCCCGCTCGCGTCGGATGTGCTGCTCGCGCGTCTGGAGCGTCAGCACGTAGCCCGGTCGCCCGGTCGTGTCCGTCGTCTGCCCGACCACCCGCCCCGGCATCAGCCGCACGAGCGACTGCTTGCAGGTGAGCACGCCGAGGTATGGCCCGCCGAACACGAGGCCCGTGCCGAAACACTGCGCCTCACCGACCGCGATGTCCGCACCATACGCGCCGGGCGGCGTGAGCAACCCCAGCGCGACGGGGTAGCTGCTGACGATGAAGAGCGCGCCGACCGCGTGCGCCGCGTCCGCGAGCGCCTGCAAATCGTCGATAGTGCCGACGAATGAGGGGTACTGCACGACGAGGCACGCCGTCCGGTCATTCAGCGCGGCGCGCACATCGGCGACGGTCGTCGTGAGCGTGCCTTTGTTGACGCACTCGACCGTCGCCAGTTCGACATCCAGCCCGCTCGTGTACGTCGCCATCACCTTGCGGTACGCGGGGTGAACGGAATCGGCGACGACGACGCGATGCCGCCGCGTGCTGTTGATCGCCATGAGCGCCGCCTCGGCGAGCGCGGTCGCGCCGTCGTACATCGAGGCATTGGAGACTTCCATGCCGTACAACTGGGTCATGAAGGTCTGGAACTCGTAGATGACCTGCAACGTCCCCTGCGAGACCTCGGGCTGGTACGGTGTATACGCCGTGTAGAACTCGCCGCGAAAGGCGGTGTGGTGCACGGCGGCGGGCGTGAAATGGTTGTACGCCCCCGCGCCGAGGAACAGTGGGTAGCGCGTGGAATCCGCGTTGCGTTCGGCGAGCGCGCCGAGCGTGCGCAACGCCTCCATCTCCGACAACGCGCCCGGCAACCGCAGTTTCGGGAAGCGCAAATCGGCGGGCACGGCCTGCACGAGCGCATCAAAGTTCTCGACACCGATGGCCTCAAGCATGGCGCGTCGTTCGGCGTCGGTCGTCGGTACATAGGACATGAAGCCACTCCTCGGATCAGCGACAGACGCTGCGCGATGACAGAATTCCGGCGGGCAATGGAACGACGCTCAGTGTGCGGTGAACGCGGTGTATGCGTCGGCATCCATCAGGCGCTCAATTGCGCCCAGGTCGAGGACCTGGATGCGCACCATCCACCCCTCGCCGTATGGCTGATGATTGACGTTCTCCGGCGTCTGCTCCAGCGCGCTATTCACCTCAACGACTGGCCCCTTGACGGGGCTGTAGACATCGGAGACCGCCTTGACGGACTCGACGACGCCGAAGCCTTCGCCGACGGCCAGCGTGCGTCCGATGGCGGGCAGTTCGACAAAGACGATATCACCGAGCGAGTCCTGCGCGTACGCGGTGATCCCGATCGTCGCGACATCGCCCTCCATGCGCACCCACTCGTGTTCCTCGGAATACCGCAAATCTGCGGGCGTCTCCATGCGCGCGTTCCCTTCCCTTATTTCGTTATCCGTCCGACCGTCGATAGAATGGCGTGCGCACCTGCTCCGCCGCCACGGGCTGATTGCGAATAATGATGTCGAGCGGCTTGCCGACGCCGGCGACATCACGCCGCACGAGCGCCAGCCCGATGTTCGCGTCCAGCGTCGGCGCGTAGCCGCCGCTCGTCACATAGCCGACGGTTTCGCCATCGAGTGCGACGGGATAGTCTGCGCGCGGGATGCCCCGCCCCGTCATGCGGAAGCCGACCAGTCTGCGCGCCGGGCCACCGGCCTCCTTGATCGCGAGCAGCGCATCCCGGCCAACGAAATCGCCCTTGTCAAACGCGACCGCCCACGAGAGCGCCGCTTCGAGCGGGTTGATCTCCTCGGTCAGTTCGTGGCCATAGAGCGCCATCTTCGCCTCAAGCCGGAGCGTGTCCCGCGCGCCGAGGCCGACCGGCACAAGCCCGTTGTCCGCGCCCGTTTCGAGCAGGCGCCGCCAGAGCGACACGACCGCGTCGATGGGCGGGTAGATTTCTACACCATCCTCGCCCGTGTAGCCCGTACGCCCGACAATCGCCTCGACGCCATCGACGGTCGCGGTCGTCACGCCGAATCGCGGGAGCGCGCCCAAGTCAACATCCGTCAGCCGCTGCACGATGGCGAGCGCCTTCGGTCCCTG
>JBBSII010000509.1:0-3893 GCA_038232175.1 Thermomicrobiales bacterium | reverse complement strand
TGCTCTCCCATGACAGATCCTCCTTATACGCGCGAATGATTCGCAGTCCATCGGTGTCCCCGATCCGCCAACCCCTCCCTTTCCAGCCCTGGCACAAGGATGTGGATGCTGGGAGACCCGCCGGGCGACGGGTGGCGAGTCACCGACATTCGACGAAACCCCCAGCGTCTCCCACTCTACGGCGTGGCCGCGCCCCTGCCATCCGAGGAAACCGCCAATTCGTGTCGCGGTCGCGGGGAGCGATCGGGCCGCGACTGGCGGATATCCGCCACGACGGCGGCAACGCGAGTGCCATACTGGCGGGGAGGTTCAGGGGGATGAGGGGCGATCGGGCGCAAGCGCGTGGCGGAGGGCGTAGGTGGTCGCATCCGCGCGGCCTCGCCCGTCGATTTTCCGGTACAGGCCGGTGATGTGGCGTTCCACGGTGCGCACGCTGAGGGAGAGCGTCGCGGCGATCTCCTGATTCGTGCTCCCGCAGGCGATCAGGCGCAGCACGTCGACCTCCCGCGCGCTCAGGCCATCGGGGAACACGGGGGCGGGCGGCGGCATCGCGGCGAGCCGGGCGGTGAGGGCGTCCGCGCGGGCGAGGGCGGGTTTCGCGGCGAGCGGCGCGCAGATCGCGCGGACCTCGTCGAGCAGCGCCCTCGCCACCTCTCGGTCACCCGTCGCACTGCGGAGCCTAGCGAAGGCGAGGAGGCCGAGGGCACGCTCGTACGGCGCGGCGCAGGCATCGGCGAGGGCGAGCGCGCTGTCGAGATGACCCACCGCGTCGTCGAGACGTCCGGCATCGGTGTCCAGCTCGCCGAGGAGGCGGTGGGCGGCGAGCAACGCCAGCGGTTGGCGTGGCTCGCCCGCGTCCGCCAGTCCCTGGATCGCATCGCGGCACGCCCGCGAAGGATCCCCCGATGAGCGGTGATACCGCGCCCACCCCAGACAGCGCTCCGCCCGCCCGAGCACCGCCCCGCTCCACGCGAGCCAGCGGTCCTGCGCCTCCAGCCAGCGTCGCATCGTCGCCAGGTCGCCGGCCTGGTACGCCAGCGCGGTCGCCAGCCGCTGCAACTGCATGGTCGGGAAGTAGAACGCGGCACCCGGCTCGGTCTCCGGCCCGTCGGGCAGCCAGGTGTGGACGAGCGGCCATCCGGTGTCCGGGTCGTCCGGTACGTACCCGAACGCGCCGATCGTGTAGCTTGCGTACGTTGTTTGGCCGGCGAATGCGCCCCTTGTCGTCGGGGCACCCCGGATGATCCGCCGCAGCTCGTCCCAGTCCCCCTCGAGGGCCAGCAGCGGCAAACGGGCGTAGATCGCCGGTATGGTGGCCTGCGCGACTCCGGCCCGCGTCCACGCGCGCTCCGCCGCTTCAACAAGGCGCCGCCGCCCCGCCACGTCGTCGGCGTGGTAGGGCAGCGCGATGTCGATGAGCTCGCGCAGGAGGAGCCCGCCGGTATTGTAGCTGGCCTCATCCGCCCGGAAGTAGCGGCGGGCGTGCGCGAACGCCTGCCGCGCCTCCACCACTCGCCCCTGCTGGGCGAAGGCGAGCGCCCGCCCCCAGTGCGGATTGCCCGGCAAGCCCTCCACCCCCCCGGGCGGCAGCTGCCCGACGCCGTCGATGGCCCGCTCCCACGCCGCGTGGACGGCCGCGAACTGCCCGGTGTTCGCGAGCCAGAGGGTATGAATCGACCAGTTGGTCGCGTACTCCGACCACGACGCCCCGCCCGGACCCTCCTCGGGTTCCCGCAGGGTCGTCGCCGTGAGGAGGGACTCGACGGCCGCGACGCCGGCCTGCAACCGGGGCAGGCCAGCGCGGAGGTCGCCGGTCAAGCAGCGGTACAATCCTTCGCTGCGCATGATGTACGCGGCCAAGGCGCGATCCCCCGCCTCGGCGGCCAGATCGGCGGCCGCGTCGAGATGCGCGAGGGCGCGGGTGTTGTCGCCGAACCGGCGCATGTGCGCGAGGCGATACAGCAGCCAGCCGCGCTCGGATGCCCCCGCGCCGCCCGCCTCCATCAAGGCAAGCGCCGCGTCGTACCGATCGGCGGCAGATAGCAGGGCGTGCGAAACTTCCGCCCGCTCACCGGCTCTCACCAGCCAGGTCGCGGCCTGCGGGTCCCCCGCCCGCCGGTAGTGATACGCGACGGCGTCCGGGTCGGGGCGCGGTGCGCTGGCGAGGAGCTCCGCCGCGCGCCGGTGCCAGGCATCGCGCCGGATGGGGACGGCGCGTTCGTAGAGCGCCTCGCGAATGAGGGCATGCACGAAGCGGACCGCCGTGCCGTCGGCGAACGTGTCCAGCAGATGCGCCTCGATGGCGCGCTCCACCGTCGCGGCCAGCGTATCGTCATCGGCATCCGATACCGCGGACCAGACCCGTAGCGGCACCTCTTGCCCGAGCACGGCCGCGATCGTCAGCAGGCGCTGCGAATCCTCGTCGAGCCGCCCTAAGCGGCCATCGATCACCTGGCGCAGGAGCATCGGCACCCGAACGTTGGACCAGTCACCGACCGCTCCGCCCGCCGCATGCCGCAAGATGCGCTCCGCTTCGAGGGTGCGCAGCAGTTCGCCGAGGAAGAAGGGATTGCCCCCCGAACGCGCGTGCAGATGGGTCACCAAGCGATCTGTGTCGGCATTCGACAACGCATAGCGAGCCGTGATGAGCGCCACGATGTCGGCCCGCTCGAGTCGGTTCAGATCGATGCGCGCGGTGGGCGCCTCCCGCGCGAGCGTGGGCAGGAGCGCGTAGAGCGGGTGGCGGCGTGTCAGTTCGTCGGTGCGGTAGGTGGCAATGATGAGGAGCGACCGCATTGCTGCGGAGCGGGCGAGGAAGCGGAGGAGGTCGAGCGAGGCGGGGTCGGCCCAGTGCAGATCATCGACCAGCATGACGAGGGTGCGGGTTTCGGTGAGCGCCGCGAAGAAGTCGAGCACCTGCCGGAAGAGCGCCGCTTGGCTGGCGACTTCGCCGACCGTACCGCGTTGGGCGAACGCGTCGGGCAGCGGCGGCATCCCATCATCTTGGCGATACCGCCCGAAGATCTCGAGCCACGGGCCGTAGGGCGGGGTCTCGGTCAGGTCGTAGCACCGCCCGACGCGGACAAGCACCCCGCTCGCCGCCGCCTCCCGACACAGCGCATCGGCGAGCGCCGTCTTGCCGATGCCCGCCTCCCCGCCGATCAGCACGAGGCCGCCCTGCCCGGCGAGCGCGGCGTCGAGGCGGGTGCGCAGGGTGGCGAGTTCCCGCTCCCTGCCGACGAGGGGCGGTGACGGCATGCTCGCGGCCATCGAGATCTCCCACGAGAGACGGCTGGACGATACGCCTAGTATAGCCGAGGTGGGGGCCGCAGCGGCTCGCCCATCGCGGACACGTGCCGCGGACGACCGCATATGGGAGAGGATTACGGAGACAGCTTTCGGGATAGCCGCGCCTCGAAACGCATCCCAGAGTGCTTTCCGTACCCAAAGAAAATAGTTCGCTCAGGGGTGCGATTCTCAAGAACGTTCGTTTCCTGGGATTAGAACAGCTTGACACTAACCATAACGGACACTAGTCAGTCGCGAGTTTTCGACTCTTTTCGGAAGCAAGTAGAGCAACGAAACGGCGCAGAACGCCCCTTATGTGCCGTTGGCACGACAATCATGCAACCGATAAAACACGAATGGACCGTTGCGGAGACATGACGACCATGCGCGAGGATGCGCCATTGCCCGGGAGGCCCGAATCTGGTACGGTAACGGCACTGTCACGGGGATGGAACGCACCCGCAGCGCGAGCACACGCGGGACTCGGCGGGAAGGAATTCCTCCGGTATTTCCCTTGCCAACCGCGCTTTCGTGCCGAGGATCACCGCGATGGCTTACCGCGATGCGCTGTCACTCCCCGATTGCCCGCACCCCTGCCCGCGATG
>JBBSII010000508.1:0-3894 GCA_038232175.1 Thermomicrobiales bacterium | reverse complement strand
GCGGGGGGGCGGTGGCTTCTCGGTCGCGGCGACGCCGAGCGCCATCGCCACCGCCGCAGGGACGAAGGCGAGCGACGTGAGCGGGACGTTCAGTTACCGGGTAGTCGCCCGGCGTAAGGACGTGGCGGCGCCGCGCCTCGCGAAGTTCGCGGTGCCGCAGGAGGTGAAGGCAGCGACGCCGCTGGTGGTGCCGACGATCCCGAAGGACGAGAAGAAGCCGGCCCCGCCACCGACGCCGGAACCGCCGACGATCGACAAGAAGGGGCAGGGGCAGGGCTGACGGGAGGCGGGGCGTCTGTGTCCTCGTCATGCTGGGGATTTCCTAACCCCCTGCCGCCCAGAGGGCACCCGCCCTTCCCTCGGAGGGAAGGGGCCGGGGGTTAGGATTCCTTGGCGGCAACAAGAGAACGCATACGCCCTGGGGTTCCACGTCCTTCATCGCGCGTGATAGACTAACCGAGCCGATGTTCGGTCTTCAGCCGCTGTTACATCGCAATCAGTAGAGGAGGAGTTTGGGATGCAGTTTGTCCGCTATCTCGCGAATGGGACGCCGCAGTACGGCGTCGTCGAGGGCACGACGGTGCACGCCGCGACGGGTGACCCCTTTAATGGTGGGTTGCAGGCGGGCGCCGCCGTGGGCGACCTGAGCAGCGTCACGCTCCTGCCCCCGGTCAATCCCGGCAAGATTGTCGCCGTTGGCCTCAATTACGTCGATCACGTTAAAGAAGGCGGGCGGGACCGCGATGTGCCGGACGAGCCGGTCATCTTCCAGAAGCCGACGAGTTCGCTCATCGGCAATGGCGGCACGATTGAACTGCCGATGGACACCGAGAATATCCACTACGAGGCGGAGTTAGGTGTCGTCATCGGCAAGCGCGCCCGTCGCGTCGCCGAGGCGGACGCCTACGACTACATCCTCGGCATGACGTGCGGCAACGATGTCTCCGCCCGCATTTTGCAGGCGAAGGATGGCCAGTGGACGCGCGCGAAGGGGTTCGACACCTTCCTGCCACTCGGCCCGGTCGTCACCGTGGGCCTGCGCGCCGATGATCTCTCCGTCCAGTCGCGATTGAACGGCGCGGTGAAGCAGAGCGCGCGCACGTCGCAGATGATCTTCAACGTCCCGCACCTGATCGCCTTCATCTCGCGCGTGATGACGCTCGAACCCGGCGATGTCATCATCACCGGCACGCCCGCCGGTGTCGGCCCGATGAAGCCCGGCGACACGATCGAGGTTGAAGTCGAGGGGATCGGCGTCCTCCGCAACCCGGTCGCGGCGGAAAAGGTCTGAACGGCGACCGCGACGCGCGGCACGATGCGGAAAAGAGGGTGACGGATGGCACAGGTACAAGAGAACCGGATCGAGGGCTTGCTCTCCGACGCGGCGCGGAAGCTGCCTGCGGGGCCGCCCCAGGCATCCTCGGTCGGCACCGACCGCATCTCATTCACGGGGGGCTTCCCCGACCCGAAAAGCCTCCCCGCGACGGCAATTGCCGCAGCGACCGCCCGCGCGATGGAGAAGAATGGTGCGTGGGCGCTGCAATACGGCGCAGCCGCCGGATACGTTGGCCTGATCGACCAGTTGCGCACGAAGCTCGCGCGCGACAATGGCGTGGAGGTAGGCCGCGAGAACGTGCTGATCACGGCGGGCGCGTCGCAGGCAATTGACCTCGTCTGCACGGCGATGCTCAACCCCGGCGACACGATCATCTCAGAGGAACCGACGTGGATGGGCGCGGTGCGGATGTTCGGCGCGCACCAGGCGAATGTCGTCGGCGTCCCGCTCGACAACGAGGGCATGAAGATAGACGTGCTGGAGGCCAAACTCGCCGACCTGAAGGCGCAGGGCATCCAGCCGAAGTTCATCTACGTCATCCCGACATTCCAGAATCCCACGGGCATCACGACCTCCCTGAGTCGGCGAAAGCGGTTGCTCGCACTGGCGAAGGAGCACAACGTCGCCATTTTGGAGGACGACGCCTACTTCGACCTCCGCTTCTCCGGCGAGCGCATCCCGATGCTCATCACGATGGACGATGCGGGCCTCGTGATTTATACGGGGACATTCTCGAAGATCATGGCGGCGGGGATGCGTCTCGGCTGGTGCGTTGGCCCCGCGCCGCTGATCGAGCGGATGGCGAAACTCAAGGCGGACGGGGGCACAAGCCCGTTCGCGTCGAATGTCGCCGCCGAGTACGTGGCATCGGGGGAACTCGTGGAGCATGTCGTCGAACTCGTCGACATCTACCGCACGCGGCGCGACACGATGATCGATGCGCTGACGAGCGAGATGCCGGACGGCGTGGAATGGAGTGTGCCGAAAGGGGGATTCTTCCTCTGGCTCACGCTGCCCGAAGGCGTGGATGCGGTGAGCATGCTCCCCGAAGCGCGCGCGCACGGCGTGGACTTCCTGCCGGGAACGGGCTGCTACTTCGACGGCACGGGTCGGCAGAATATCCGCCTCTCGTACTCGTTCGCGGATGAGGAGGCGATTCGCCGGGGTATCAAAATCCTCGGTGGCGTGATGCGCGAGTATGTACCGAGTACGTAATGGCTGCATGGGGGACGGAGCACGCCATGTGCTCCCTCTTCTTGTCCGTACGGATGGTTCATTCTCTATACTTATTGTGTACTCTCTCTGTCTACATAACTCACTTCTCCTTTGCAGCGGAAGGATTCAATGAGCCTTCGTGTTGGTGTCGATGTTGGCGGAACCTACACGGATGCGGTTGTCCTTGATGATCGGTAGTTGCTTGCGTCCGCGAATCGCCCGACATCAGGTGACGTTACGAATGGCATCGTTGAAGCGCTCACGGCGGCAATCGACGAGTCCGGCATGTCCCGCAGTGCTGTGCAAAGGGTGATGATCGGCACGACCCACTTCACGAACGCGGTGATTCAGCGACGGGGATTGTTGCGGACGGGCATCATCCGATTGGGCTACCCCGCGACGCAGATGTTGCCGCCATTCGTTGACTGGCCTGCGGATGTTCGCGACGCGGTTCAGGGCACCGGAGTAATTCCTCCCGGAGGGTTCGAGTATGACGGGCGGGAAATTGCGCGGTTGGATGCGGCGCAAGTTCGCGGCGCGGTGCGCGAGCTGCGCCGCGCGGGCATCGAAGCAATCGCGGTATCGTCCGTCTTTTCGCTGATTGACGACGCGCATGAACGGGAAATGGTGGCGATTATCCGTAGGAACAAGGAGATCGTCGCGACGGTGCCGGATCTGATCTCCCTCGTCGATAGAGGCGACAAGTGAGCCGGTCTCGACCGAGATCGTGCGCTACGAGCTACGCGTGGTCGTCGTTGGCATCCCCGCACCGGCGGCGCTGACGACGCCGGGTGCACTCCGCGTCGTCGGGCCAGCGGCTTTCGGGTATGACGTGCCATTTCGGCCATTGCCCGGTCGGTATGGCAGGCAAGAATTGCGTGCGTGGTAGGTGATTTTACAGTTCTGTTACACTTGTCTGCATGGGTTCTTACAGCATTAACGTACGCTCACGTTGATGCTTGGAATATGCACGTGTAGGGACATTCATGCGCACGATTCGTGGGAAACTGACACTCGCTTTTTTGCTGATTATTATCGTGTGCCTTGTGCCGACGAGCACGGCGGCGGCGTATGTCATCCGGCGCTATCAGCGGCAGGATGCCCTCGAACGTCTCACGTCGTTTGGGCAGACCGTCGCGGGGGCGATGATGGCACGGCAGTTCTCACAGATCTCGCCGACGGAGACCGTCAGCCTGTTCAAAGAACAGAAGAATAGTGGTGGCGAGCAGAAGAATAATAGCGGTGAAATCATCATCACCGACGCGCGTGGCATCGTCCTCGCGGACAGCGAGAACCGCTACGTGGGGATGCAATGGGCCATCCCTACACAGCAAACCGATGTG
>JBBSII010000507.1:0-3898 GCA_038232175.1 Thermomicrobiales bacterium | reverse complement strand
TCGCGGCACCACTGGTAGATCGTCGTCGCCTTGAGGTCGAGTTCCCGCGCCACTTCATCGGCGGTGAGCAGCTGCCTCTCCCCGCGTCCGTCGTCCATGCATCCTCCATTGCCCGCACGTTTACTCGCTCGGATAACCGTCCTGCGAATCGCAGGTTCGGGGCCAGCGCCAATGCATCTACCAGCATCTCACCGGATCGAACATTGCAGTTTTCTTCAGTTTATAGTATATTTCTGCTTCCCGCACCCGCCGATCGGCGGCTCCGGTGGCTATCGCATGGCGGGTTGGCGAATCAAGCGAGGAGACGTAGATGGTCGCGGCCCTGATTGCCATTATCGAGGACGATGACGCGGTCCTCGGGATGATCACCGAGTGCCTGGAATGCGACGGGTATCACACCCTCCCGCATCGCCGGGGCGCGGGGGCGTACGAGCTCGTCGCGCGCGAGCGGCCCGACGCGATCGTCCTCGACATCCGCCTGGAACACCCGCGCGCCGGCATGGCCGTCCTGCAGCGGCTGCGCCGCGACCCGGCGACGGCGGCGATCCCGGTGCTCGTCTGCACGGCGGACGCGCCTTTCGTGCGGGAATACGCCCGGACGCTGGCGCAGCGCCGCTGCGCGGTCGTCGCCAAGCCCTTCGACATCGCCGACCTCCTCGACGCGGTCGCTCGCCTGATCGCCCCCCCGCCCGACGATCCGGCGTCCACACTCGGCGGCGCGCGCGCGAATGGCGTCGCCGCGCCGGTGATCCGGACGGTGGTCGGGCTGGTGGACACCGACGGCAAGGGCATCACCGCCCACACCGCGCAGCTGGAGCAGAAGGGGTACAAGGTCGTGGCATGCCGCTGGGGCGATGGGATCTTCGACATGGCGGTGCGCGAGCAGCCGGACGTGCTGCTCGTCGACACCGCCGACCGGTCCCGCGGGGCCGTCTCCTACGCGCTGCGCCGCGTGGAACGCGACCCGCTGACGGGCCACATCCCGATCGTCACGGACCCGCCGCAAGGCGGAGAGTTCTACCGGCGGATCGAGGGGATCATCGGGACGGGGGCAATCACCCCGGAGCGGGAGCCGCCCCAGCGCTGGATACCCCGCTAGCGCGGCGAGCGCGATGAGCGTCCGCGCGTGGCGGGGATCGGCAGTCATGCGTGCGTATGGATAAGGAGATGTGATGGCAAAAACAGAGCTGGACAGCGCCGGGCGCGGGACCCACATTCCGTCCACCCATCCGCCGGATGCGACGGTGGATCACCTCCCCTCGGGAGCGACTGACCGGCGACCGACCTTCGATGTCGTCGTGTTGTCGCATCTGCGCTGGAACTTCGTTTTCCAGCGCCCGCAGCATCTCCTGAGCCGGTGCGCGCGGCAGCGCCGGGTCTTTTTTGTCGAGGAACCGATGGTCTCGGATGGCCCGGCCCACATGGACGTCACCACCCCCCGGCCCGGCGTCTGGGTCGCGGTGCCGCACCTGCCCGAAGGCACATCGGCGCGCGAAGCCGAGGTGATCCAGCGGCGTCTGCTCGATGAACTGCTCGCCGAGCGCCGTGTCCATTCATTCGTCCTCTGGTATTACACGCCGATGGCGATGGCGTTCTCACGCCATCTCGCCCCGTTGGCGACAGTCTACGACTGCATGGACGAACTTTCGGCCTTCGCGGGCGCGCCGCCGGAGATGCAGGCGCGGGAGAAAGAGCTGCTGGCACAGGCGGATCTCGTCTTCACGGGCGGGCAGACGCTCTACGAAGCGAAGCGCGGTCAGCATCCCCATGTCTTCGCCTTCCCGAGCAGCGTGGATGTGGTGCACTTCGCCCGCGCCCGGCGGATACCCCTTGATCCCGCCGATCAATGCGACATTCCCCATCCGCGTCTCGGCTTTTTCGGCGTCATCGACGAGCGGATGGACCTCGATTTGCTGGTGGGCATCGCGAAAGCGCGCCCGGCGTGGCAGATCGTGATGATCGGCCCGGTGGCGAAGGTGGACCCGGCGACGCTGCCGCAAGCGCCGAACATCCATTATCTCGGCCCGAAGGAGTACGGCGATCTGCCCTCCTACCTCGCCGGATGGGATGTCGCGCTGCTGCCGTTCGCGATCAACGAGTCCACCCGCTTCATCAGCCCGACCAAGACGCCGGAATATCTGGCGGCGGGCAAACCTGTTGTTTCGACACCGATCCGTGACGTTGTGCGACCCTACGGCGTGCGTGGCTTTGTCCGGATCGCGGGGACGATTCCGGGCTTCGTCGCGGCGGTCGAGGACGCCTTGCTGGAGGACGCGACGGCCCGCATCCGGCGCGTGGACACCTTCCTCGGCCAGGAGTCGTGGGATCGCACATGGGATTGTATGTGCCGATTGATCGAGGAAGTCATCGCGGCGGCGTCCGAGGAGGAGGACCGCCTCGATACCTTCGCGGTCGCCACCACCGCCGACTGAGCAACCGAGAGAAACCGGGGAATCGCAGAGAGGGAACAGGGAAATGGTATGTTTGACTATCTGATTGTCGGGGCCGGCTTCGCGGGCAGTGTGGTCGCGGAACGTCTCGCCTCGCAGCTGAACAAGAAGGTGCTGATCGTGGATCGCCGCAAGCACATCGGCGGCAATGCGTACGACCACTACGACGACGCGGGCATCCTGGTCCACAAGTATGGCCCGCACATCTTCCACACGAACGCACGGCGCATCTACGACCACCTCTCGCAGTTTACCGACTGGCGCCCCTACGAGCATCGTGTCCTCGCTGCGGTGGAGGATCGGCACGTCCCGTTCCCGATCAACATTGACACTGTCAACCAACTGTACGGGAGCCAATACACCCAGGCGGATATCGCGTCGTTCTACGCTGCGGTCGCCGAGCCGGTCGCCGAGATTCGGTATGCGCGCCGCGACTCGGTCCGGGCGCGCATGAGACGCTTCGCTGCGGGAGAAAGGGCGGGGAGACATTAGGTGCCCGCGTCCATGACCCGGGGGCGAGGCGGCGGGGCGGCGGGGCAGCGAAGATGCGGCATCGCGGCAGCTCGCGACCCGCATAATCCCGCCGCACCGGCGACGGGTCCCGCGCCGGTCATCGCCCGGGGAGGAGGATGCCGTGGGGATACATTGCCCGCTCGTCGACTACCTGCTGGCGCGCGACCGGCCGCGCATCGCCCTCTCCTTCGCGGAGCTCGAGGCGCTCGCCGGCCCCCCGCCCGACGAGGCGGCGTGCCGCGCCCGCTGGTGGGTCGCGATCGGGGAGACAGCGTGCCCGTACTGCCCCGACGAGGCGTGGGGGCACGCGGGGTACCGGGCCGACCCGCCCGATTTCGCGACCCAAACCGTGACGTACCGGCGCATCCCGGGCGGCGGATAGCATCAAGGGGGGTAGGGCGATGTCCGAACCGTGGTTGCACGGCCAGCTGCGTCGGCACGGCAAGCGGTTCCGGTGCGCGATCTGCGACGCGCCGAGCCGCGCGCCCGCCTACGAGAGCATGGAGGGACTGAGGTATGCGTGGTCGGACTGGAACCGGCCCGGCGACCTGTACTGGTGCCGCGGCTGCGGGCGGTATGTGTGCGCGGCGCACTACGCGATGGACTTGGGCTACTGCAGCGACTGCGTCAGGAAGCGCTATCCGTCGTCGCACTAGCGGGTGTGATGGGGTCGATTGACGAAACGTCAATGAAAGTATGCTAACGGCCGCGACGTCCAGCGTTACGACAGTGGATACGGCGGTCTGTCAGATTGGGGTGTACCCCAGGTTGTGACGAGGTTTCCTTCCCTCCCGTTCCCTAGAGGGGGAGCGCCCCATAATCACCCGCACTATCAGGCCCAAGACCCCCGTGCTGGAGACGGACGGGAGAGTTGCTTGCGGGGTGCCAAAGCAACCCGGACGGGGCCGTGGTATATTGATTGCAGCCAGCCTGGT
>JBBSII010000506.1:0-3902 GCA_038232175.1 Thermomicrobiales bacterium | reverse complement strand
CTCCTCCGGCGGTACGCTCGCTGCGGCGGACTGGCGCCGGATCGCGGACGAATCCCTCGCCGCCGTCCGCGCCGCCCCGCCGGTGGACGCGGTCTACTTCTCGCTCCACGGCGCGATGGGCGCGGAGGACGAGGGCGACCCTGAGGGCTACCTGCTCGCGGAGACGCGCAAGATGCTCGGCGCGCGCATCCCCATCGTCATCTCGCTCGACCTGCACGGCATCCTCACTGACCGGATGCTGGAGCAGGTGGACGCCCTGACGGTCTACCACACCTACCCGCACGAGGATATGTTCGAGACTGGCGCACGGGCGGCGCAATTGCTTCTCCGTATCCTCGACACGGGCGTGCGCCCCGCGACGGCGGTGGTGAAAATCCCCGCCCTCGTACGCGGCAAGGAACTGATCACGCAGACCGGCATCTTCGGCCAGTTCATCCGGCGCTGCCAGGCGATTGAGGCGAGTGACGGCGGGCTGTCGGCGGGTATGTTCATCGGCAACCCCTTCACCGATGTCCCCGAATTGCGCTCCAACAGCGTTGTCACGACGGACGACCCCGCACGCTCCGCGAGCGAGGCGTTGAAGTTGGCGGAGGATTTCTGGGCCGTCCGTGGCGAACTGCACGAGGATTTAATGAGCCTCGATGACGCGGTGCGGATCGCCAAGGCGACGGCCAACGGCACTGTCGTCATGATGGACGCGGCGGACGCGACGAGTTCCGGCGCGTCCGGCGACAGCAACGCGGCGCTCCGCGCGCTGATTGAAGGTGGGTACACCGGGCGGAGCCTGCACCCGATCATCGACCCGCACGCGGTGGCGGTGGCATTCGCGGCAGGCGTCGGCAACCGCGTGCGAACGACGGTCGGCGGTGCGTTCGATCCCCGCCGCTTCCCACCGCTCGCGATCGACGGGCATGTGCACCTGCTCGCGGAGGGCACGTTCATTAGCGAGTTCCACGGCATGGAGGTCTTCGCAGGGCCGACCGCCGTGATCACCACCGGATCGCACACACTCGTCGTTGGCAGCCGCCCGGTCAGCCTGCACGAGCGGTCGTTCTTCTTCGCCCACGGGCAGGACCCGAAGCGGTTCGATGTCGTCGTCGTCAAGTCCCCGCACTGCAAGCCGCACATGTACCAGGAGTGGTGCACGCGGCTGATTAACGTGGATGCGCCCGGCTCGACGAGCGCAAATCTGCCCTCCCTCGGTCACACCGCGTGCGCCCGCCCGATCTTCCCACTCGATGACGATGTCACGTTCACGCCGCAGGTGCGCATCTTCCAGCGGTGATCCGACAACAAAATCGCGCAGACGCCGGGGAAAATGCGAACACAGAGGGCACAGAGGAGAGAAAATACATTTGGATTCTCTCTGTGTTCTCTGTGCTCTCTGTACCCTCTGTGTTAAGTCCCCCCATTCCCTCTCGGCGTTTGAGTTGTTCATGCGTTCCAATGTGCTCTCAGCCATCCCCCAATTGCGCCGCGAGGGCATCGGGCATCGTGACAGGCAGTTGGCAGGCGTAGTGTTGGCAGACGTAGGCGGTCGCGTGGCCGTCTACTGCGTCACGCCCCTGGAGCAATGTGGGCGCCGCATCGTCGGTGCCGCCCGGCTTGCGGAGCGCGACCACGGTGTTTGGGCGGAACCGCTGCCGGAGCACGGCGGTGAGTGCGCGCGTCTCCGCCGCGTCGGGATCGCCGACGAGCGCGACTTCCTGCGGCGTGGCGAGCATGAAATCGAGGGCGCAGAGCAGCCGCCCGAACCCGCTCGGATACCGGCGCATTGTGTCGGTGAGAGTACGGAGCACCGTCTCGGCCTTCTCGGCGTCATCGGGTCGGTCGTAGATGACGGAGAGGCGCTGCAACACCTCAACGGCGACCGAATTCCCCGCCGGGATTGCGTTGTCGAAGACGCTCTTGGGCCGCGCGATCAATGCCTCGTGGTCGCGCCCGGTATCGAAGAAGCCGCCACCCTCGTCGTCCCAGAACTGCGCGATCATCGTCTCCGTCAGCGCGTGCACCTCACGCAGCCAGCGCATGGCGAAGGTCGCCTCGTAGAGCGCGAGCAAGCCGTCCGCGAGGAAGGCGTAGTCCTCCAGATAGCCGTTCAGTTTGCTCTGCCCGTCCTTGTACGTCCGCAGCAGCCGGTCGTCGCGCCGGAGCGTCGTCAGGGCGAAGGTGGCGGCGCGCTCCGCCGTAGCGCGGTAGTCGTCGCGACCGAGGATGGCTGCGGCCTCGGCAAAGGCGCGGAGCATCAGGCCGTTCCACGCGGTCAGCACCTTGTCGTCCCGACCGGGGTGGACGCGCGTCTCCCGCGCCGCGAAGAGAATCGGTCGCGCCCGCTCAACGGCCGCCCGCAGACGCTCGACATCGACGCCGACCCGCTCGGCGACCGACGCCATTGGCTCCGGCGTGTTGAGGATGTTGACGCCCTCGAAGTTGCCCGGCCCTGTCACGTCGTAGTAGGCGGCGACGAGCGACGCATCTTCCGGGTCGATCAGTGCCTGTAATTCGGCGGGCGTCCAGATGTAGAACTTGCCCTCATGCCCCTCGCTGTCCGCGTCGAGCGTCGCGTAGAACCCGCCTGACGGATCGACCATTTCGCGCGTCACCCAGTCGAGCGTCTCGGTGGCGACGCGGCGGTATTCCTCGTTGCCAGTCAGTTGATAGACGTGCAGGTAGACGGGCACAAGCAGCGCGTTGTCGTACAGCATCTTCTCGAAGTGCGGCACGAGCCAGCGCGCATCGACGGAGTAGCGGTGGAAGCCGCCGCCGAGGTGGTCGTACATGCCGCCGCCCGCCATCTTCTGCAGCGTCAACTCCGCCATCTGCAACGTGCGTGCGGTACCTGTGCGCACATACTGACGCAGGAGAAAATCGAGCGTCATCGGCTGCGGGAACTTCGGCGCGCCCCGGAAGCCGCCATGCTCCCAGTCGAACTCCTGCGCGAGTTGTTCGACCGCGTCGTCCAACACCGCCACGGTGATGTCGCCCTCGCTCGGCTGACCGGCGAACCGCAGCCCGCTCTGCAACCGCTCCCGCAGCACGGCGGCGTTCTGCGTCACATCCTCGCGCCGCCCGGCGTATGCGTCCGCGATCGAGCGGAGAATCGACCGGAACGCGGGGAGGCCGTGGCGCGCCTCGGGTGGGAAATACGTCCCGCCGTAGAACGGCTCGCCCTCCGGCGTCAGGAAGACCGTCATCGGCCAGCCGCCCTGCCCGGTGATCGCCTGCACCGCCGCCATGTAGATCGTGTCGATGTCCGGGCGCTCCTCGCGGTCCACCTTGATGTTGACGAATTGCTCGTTCATCAGCGCGGCGGTCGCCGGGTCCTCGAACGACTCGTGCTCCATCACGTGGCACCAGTGGCACGCCGCGTACCCGACCGAGAGCAGGATCGGGCGATCCTCAGCGCGGGCACGCTCCAGCGCCTCTGCGCCCCACGGGTACCAATCGACGGGGTTCTCCTTGTGCTGCAAGAGGTAGGGGCTTGTTTCATTTGCCAGGCGGTTCGCCATGTGGCACCTCCAGTACAGTCGTGTGTCGAGGAAGAAGCCTCGCAAGCGGCGTGGCGATCAGTCTACCGCAGGCCGTACTGCGGGGGACGATGAATGACACGCGCAACACGGGTGCCACCCGTAATGACGGAACGCCATCCTCAGCGACATCGAGCGCGATCTGCCGATGCGCGCGGGCGCGTCGGCGGTGTATAGTGGTGCTGCCGATGTGCTGCGCCACCTTGACGACCTCCTCAACACGCGGCCTTGAATCGTTGGCCAACAGACGCGAAGATTTCCTGTCGCTGTGGGGGAACGAAGATGGACGAGGCGAGCGCCGCTTCATCGGACGCACAACCGATTCTCAACATCGTCGGCACGCGGGTCGCGCTTGGGCCGCTCCGCCGCGACCTG
>JBBSII010000505.1:0-3906 GCA_038232175.1 Thermomicrobiales bacterium | reverse complement strand
CAAGTAGCCAGCAGACTACCCCAACACCTGCATCCCGCGCCCGCTCCGACCATGCGATATCGAGCGGCGCCTTTTTCTTTCGTTGAAGGGCCGGTATCAATTCCTTACCCCCTGGCCCCTCTCGTACGGAGCCATCGCCCAAAGGCTTCGATACAGCAAGTTCACGGCGGCGATGGAGAGGGGGGGGCCATACCGAGTCAACCCGTTGTTCCCCTCTCCTCCCCCTTCCCCTGTGGGGAAGGGGGCCGGGGGGTTAGGTCCCCGGCGCGTCCGCAACCGCGAACATCAACTCGCCCCGCGCGGCGACCTTGCCGCCGACCGTCGCGGTCGCCTGCCCCTTGCCGATGCTCCGCCGCATCGCCTCCAGCGTCACTTCCAGGCGCAAGGTGTCGCCGGGGACAACCTGCCGCTTAAAGCGGACACCGTCGATCCCGGCGAAGAAGGCGAGTTTGCCCCAATATTCTTCCACGCTGAGCAACGCGACCGCGCCGACCTGTGCCAGCGCCTCGACGATCAGCACGCCCGGCATGACGGCGTACTGCGGGAAGTGGCCAGGCACCCAGAACATGTCATCGCGCACATCCAGTTCCCCAATAGCGGAGACGCCCGCGTTGATCTCGATGATGCGGTCGATCAGCAGGAATGGGGCACGGTGCGGGATGATCGCCTCAATCGCCGCTCGGTCAAGCATCACCCTCGCCTCGTTCCCTTTGCTGTGCACGCTCAATCCGCATCGCCTGTCGCTCCGCAATCGTACGCCGTAGCCGCATCTGCCGCACAATGAACACGACGAGAATTACGATAAAGACGATCAGGATGTAGAAGATGACCGCATGCATCAGACGCTATTCCCATGAATCATTGTTACACAGATCGACAACGCGGTCGCTCATTGCATATACAGAACAGCCAAATGAGGTAATCTGCCAGACATTCTGACCGCTGAGGCAGATGTATAATCTATGTCGTTTTAGGCGACAATGGTTCAAGCACCTCTTCAACGGCGCGCATCGCAATCAGGAAACAGAAGCCGTCTCCGGCGCGAGCGAACCGCGCCGCACCAACTGTCGCCGTTGCTGTCCGACGCCGACGAGCACAATCTCCGCGCCGAGTAATTCCTCCAGCCGCGCGATATATGCGCGCGCCTGTGGTGGGAGATCATCCTCGGTTTGCACGTTCGATGTATCGCTCTGCCAACCCGGCCATTCCTCGTAGACCGGCTCCGCCCGCGCGTATACTTCCGCGAGCGTCGGGATCGTCCGCACCGCTTCATCGTTGATGCGATACGACGTGCAGACCTTGATCGACTCGAACGCGCCGAGCACACCGATACCAGTGAGCGCAATCTGAGTGATGCCGTTGAGCCGGACGACATACCGCGCGGCGACCGCATCGAACCAGCCGGTGCGGCGGGGGCGACCCGTCGTCGTGCCGTACTCGCGACCACGCTCGCGGATGAGGTCGCCCGTGGCGTTCATCAACTCGGTCGGCATCGGCCCCGCGCCGACGCGCGAGCAGTACGCCTTGAAGACGCCGAGCACCGTCGTCACCTGCGCCGGGGCGATGCCCGTCCCCAGGCACGCGCCCGCCGCCGTCGGCGACGATGAGGTAACAAACGGGTAGGTGCCGAAGTCGGGATCGAGCAGCGATGCCTGCGCGCCCTCGACGAGCACATGCTTCCCGGCGTCGAGCGCGTCCTGGATGAGGATTTCCGTCTGCGTCACGTACGGGCGCAACCGCTCGCCGTACGCCAGCATCTCCGCGACGAGCGGCTCCAGCGCGACCGGCTCCGCGCCGAAGATTTTGACGAGCTGGTCATTGCGGTACGGCAGCAGGAACGCGAGGCGGCTGCGAAGGGCCTCCTCGTCCATCAGGTCCGCGACGCGAATGCCGCTGCGCGCCATCTTGTCCATGTATGCGGGGCCGATGCCGCGCCGCGTTGTGCCGATCGCCGCCTCGCCGCGCCGCTCCTCCTCAAGGGCGTCGAGCATCGGATGGTACGGCATCACGAGGTGTGCCTTGTCGGAGATATGGAGGTTGGAGAGGTCGATGCCGTGCGCGGCGAGCGCGTCCATCTCCTTGATGAGCGTCTGCGGGCCGATCACCATACCATTGCCGAGCACGCAGGTCGTTCCGGGGGTGAAAATACCCGACGGGATAAGGTGGACCGCGAAGGTGCCCTGCTCGTTGATCACCGTATGCCCCGCGTTGGAGCCACCCGTCGCGCGTGCGACGATGTCGACATCCCGCGCCAGCGTGTCAGTGATCTGGCCCTTTCCCTCGTCGCCCCACTGTCCGCCCAGCACAACCGTGACCGGCATCGTCGTACCCTCATATATCCTACGGGCAGCAATGCCCCGGAAGTCATTTCGCTCACAGTGGGGATGATTACCCGCACGAGTGTAGCCGATCAGTGGACACGTCGCAAACCATCACAGGTGCGTATGCTACGATACAGTCAGTAATTCGTCGCAGTCGAGGGAACGTATGGACCGCGAACTGCGGCGCGAATAGAGAACCCGATGCCATGCTGCTAGCGGTGGACCTCTCGAATACGAACACGAAATTCGGCCTTTACGCGGACGACGCGGGCGATGACGCCCGTCCGCTGTATCTTTGGCGCATCTCCACAGATCGGGTGCGCACGGCGGACGAGTGGTGGGTGCACCTCGCGACGCTGCTTCGCACAAATGGTCACGCACCGGAGGAGATCACCGCCGTCGCCATCTCGTCCGTCGTGCCGCAGGCGCTCGTGCAACTGCGCGATCTGTGCGCGCGCTACTTGCATCTGACGCCGCTCGTCGCCGGGCCGGGCGTCGATATGGGCGTCGGCGTGCGGATTGACCGGCCCGCCGAGGCCGGCGCGGATTTGGTGATGAACTGCGCCGCGGCGTATCAGCGCTACGGCGGCCCCGCGATCGTGATTGGCTTCGGCACCGCGACGACATTCAGTTGCGTTAGCGCGGACGGTAACTACGTCGGTACGGCAATCGCGCCCGGTCTCGCGCTCTCGCTCGAATCGCTCGCGGGCCGCGCGGCGCAACTCTACAGCATCGAATTGCAGGCACCGGATCATGCCATCGGCACAAACACCGTGGATGCGATGCGATCCGGTGTCGTTCTGGGGTACATTGGTTTAGTCGAGGGGCTAGTGACACGAATGTCGCGGGAACTTGGTGGCGTATCCAATGTCGTTGCAACGGGCTTTCTCGCGAGTATCATCGCGGCGGGTACGACCGCGATCAATTCCGTGGACGATGACCTGACGTTGTACGGTATCTACCTGATGCACTGCCGCAATTTCTCCCCTCCCGTTGCTCTATGAGCCAACTCGCGTGCAGTCGCGATGGCATTGATTGGGAAGCCGCATGACCACGACACGCAGATCAACGACCCATCGCACCGCCCGCCTCGCGCTCCCGGCAGGCGGTGCGGCGTTGCTCATCACGGTCGCCGCATTCGTGCTGCTTCGTCCGTTGCTTGCCGGCGACGACGGGTACGCGCCGCCGACAACGCCGGGGGATCGCGCGCCGCTCCGTGTCGGTGAGGCCGCGCCCGATTTCACGCTGCCGAACGCGGCGGGCGAGCCGGTATCGCTCCACGAGTATCGAGGGAAGCCAACGATTTTCATCTTCTTCCGCACCTTTGGCTGAATTCACTGCAAGGAGCAGCTCGGTGGGCTGCAGGAACGGCTAGCGGAGGTTCGCGCGCAGGGCGGCGATGTACTCGCTGTGAGCGCGGACGACCAGCAACATCTGCGCCCCGGCGTTGACGGGCCGCAGGCGCACGGCTTCACCTTCACCACGCTCTCCGACCCGCAGCGGCGCGTGATCCATCAATACGGCCTGCTCAACCCCGCCGATGTGCTCGTGCCGGTGGAGGGTGGGCTTGCGTACCCGACGATGT
>JBBSII010000504.1:0-3909 GCA_038232175.1 Thermomicrobiales bacterium | reverse complement strand
GGCGCGCCAGGTGGACCCGGAGAATGGCGCGATCGGGCGCACTGTGAGCATTGACGACACGCCGAAGGACTTCGGGCGCATCGCGGCGCAGACGGCCAAGCAGGTCGTGATGCAGAAAATCCGCGAGTCCGAGCGCGAGCGCGTCTACAATGAGTACCGGGACCGCGTTGGCGAACTGATCAATGGCGTCGTGCAGCGGGCGGACAACAAGGCCGTGATCGTGGACCTCGGCAAGGCCGAGGCGGTGATGCCGGTGCGCGAGCAGGTGCCCGCCGAGCGGTACCGCCCGAGCCAGCGCCTCAAGGTGCTGCTGCTCGAAGTCAACGCCTCGACGGATAAGGGGCCGCAACTGATCGTCTCCCGTGCGCACCCGGATGTGGTGAAGCGGCTCTTCGAGATCGAGGTGCCGGAAATCTACTCCGGCGCGGTCGAGATCAAGGCAATTGCGCGCGAGGCGGGGCTGCGGACGAAGGTCGCCGTTACCGCGACGCAGGACAACGTCGATCCCGTCGGCTCGTGCGTCGGCGTTCGCGGCGTGCGCATCCAGAATATCGTCACCGAGTTGTACGGCGAGAAGATCGACGTGGTCGAGTGGAGCGGCGACACCGCGACCTTCATCACGAAGGCCCTCTCCCCCGCGAAGGTACTCTCCGTCAACCTCGACGACACAGACAAGATCGCCCGCGTCATCGTGCCGACGGACCAGATGAGCCTCGCCATCGGCAAGGAGGGACAGAATGCCCGCCTTGCGTACAAGCTGACCCACTGGAAGATTGACGTGAAGGACACCGAGGCGCTCAAGGCGCAGGGTGACGATCTGATCGACAAGGCCCGTGCCGCTGCGCTCGCGGAGATGCCCGATGCGTTCGTCTCACTCGGTCGCCGCCCGACGATGGTGCTCGGCGATGGGATGATCGTCGTGGACGGCCGCTCCTTTGGCCCGCTGCCGGACGACCTGATCGGCCGTAGCGTCGATGTCGAGCAGTTGCCGGACCGCCTCGATGTCTTCTACGAGCGCGCGCTCGTCGCTGCGTACTCAATGGACGGCACGCCGCTCTCGCTGGATGCGATGCCCCCGCCCGCGATGACCGGCGCAATCGCACCGCCGACGGGCGACACCGTCGGGCAGTCGCGCATCGTGCGCGGCGACGGCACCTTCACCTTTAACGGCGAGTTCTACGGCCCGCTCCCCGCGAACTACATTGGTGGTCGCGTCAACGCCCGCCAGGAGGGGGAGCAGGTCATCATCACGGACGAGGCGCAGAATCAGATCGCGACCTACGCGGTGCAGCATGGCTAACGCCTGAGCGGAGGAGCGCCCATGACCGCGAAGGCGACACGCGAAAATCCATCTCCTGACCCTTCACCTGAAGGAGATGAGGGCAGCACAACAATCGATGCTACTCCCTCCCCCTCTCCCGGTGCGGGAGAGGGCCGGGGGGTGGATTCGCCGCCCGCCCGCAAGAAGCGGAAGGGCCTGAAGCCCCGCCATATCCCGCAGCGCACCTGCATCGTCACGCGGCAGACGGGGGACAAGCGCGGCTTGGTCCGCATCGTCCGCACGCCGGACGGGCGCGTGGAAGTTGACCCCACGGGCAAGAAGAATGGCCGCGGCGCGTACCTCACCGCCGATCGCGCGATCTGGGAGCGTGCCCTCAAGGGCAACGCGCTCGCCCGCGCGCTGAAATGTGAGATCAACCCGGAAGACACGGCGACGCTCATTGCATACGCCGAAACGCTTCCGGTGGCAACGAGTATCGAGTACTGAGTACTGAGTATCGTTCCCACGATGACGTGGGGAGAAGGAGAACGACAATGCCAGGAAAACCCCCTCGTGGTGGATTTCGCCCCGGCCCGGCCCGACCGGGTGGCCCGCGACCGGGCGGTGGACGCCCCGGTGGCGGACGCCCCGGAAACCGTGGCCCGAACACAGGCATCGGCGGCGAGCGCATCGCCCAGGTGCGTCGCGGCCCCGCACGCCCTGAGGAACCCGTGGTGCTGCCCGCCGTACTCTCCGTTGGTGACTTCGCGGAACGCCTGATGCTCTCGCCAACGGAAGTAATCAAGGCGCTGATCGCTGTCGGCGTCTTCGCCAACATCAACCAGCAGATCGACTTCACGACCGCCGAGAAGGTCGCCACCGCGCTCGAAATCCAGGTGATACCGGCGGAGCAGCAGACGGACGCCGAGGGGATCACGACCGCCACCGACAGCCGCGCGACGACGGGCGGCACGGAGATGCGCCCACCGATCGTCACGATCATGGGGCACGTCGATCATGGCAAGACGAAATTGCTCGACGCGATCCGCGAGACGAAAGTCGCGGAGGGCGAGGCGGGCGGCATCACCCAGCGCATCGGTGCGTACCAGGTCGAGGTGCAGGGGCGCAAGATTTCATTCCTCGACACGCCGGGGCACGAGGCGTTCACCGCCATGCGCGCCCGTGGCGCCCGCGCGACAGACATCGCAGTGCTCGTCGTCGCCGCCGATGACGGCGTGAAGCCGCAGACGCTCGAAGCGATCGCGCACGCGAAGGCGGCGAATGTGCCGATCATCGTCGCGATCAACAAGATCGACGCGATTGGCGCGAATGTTGACCGCGTCAAGGCGCAACTTTCCGAGGCCGAGGTCGTTCCCGAGGATTACGGGGGCGACACGCCGATGGTCGAGGTCTCCGCGAAGGAGAAGCTCGGCATCGACGATTTGCTCGATACCATTCTGCTCGTCGCGGACATCGCGGAGTTAAAGGCGAACCCGAACGCCCCAGCGTCCGGCGTGATCATCGAGGCGAACCGCGATCCGGCGCGCGGCGTGACCGCGACGGTGCTGATCCAGAACGGCACGCTCAACCTGCGCGACAGCGTGGCGATTGGCACGATCTATGGCCGCATCAAGGCGATGCAGGACGACCGGGGGCGCAAAGTGCGCCGCGCGCTGCCGTCCATGCCGGTCGAGATCACCGGCCTCGACGATGTGCCGGAGGCCGGCGACATCCTCCAGTCGTTCGCGGACGACCGCGAGGCGCGGACGGTGGCGGAGCAGCGGCGGTTGGAGCGGCAATCGTCGTTCTTCTCGAATGAGCGGTTCAGCCTCGAAAACGCCCTCCGTAATGTCCAGACGGGCGGCACGAAGGAGTTGCGGCTGATCCTCAAGGCGGCGGAGCAAGGCTCGCTCGGCGCGATCCAGAACGCGCTCAACAAATTGGACGATCCGTCCGTCCAGATCAACGTCATCCACACCGGAGTTGGCGCGATCGGCGAGTCTGATGTCTCGCTCGCCTCGGCGTCGCAGGCGATCATCATCGGCTACAACGTGCGGCCCGATGTCGCGGGGAAGCGGGCGTCGGAGGCGCGCGGCGTCGATATCCGCTTCTACGATGTCATCTACCACCTCGTGGACGATGTGAAGGCCGCGATGACCGGCATGCTCGACCCGATCGAGCAGGAAACGACGGACGGCTACGCCGAGATCCGCGAACTGTTCAAGTTGCCGAACAAGATCGTCGCCGCTGGTTTGTACGTCACGGATGGCGTTATCAAGCGGAACGACCGCGTCCGGGTGCTCCGCAACGGTGCGGTGATCCATGACGGCACGGTGACGACGCTCAAACGCATGAAAGACGACGCGCGCGAGGTGCAGGCGGGCTACGAATGCGGCCTCTCGCTCGACAGCTACAACGAATACGCGGTCGGCGATACGCTCGAGTTCTACCGCAAGGAACAGATCGCGGCGCGACTCGCGTAACGAGAAGGACTAAGGACTAAGGACTGAGGACTAAGTGGAGACATTCCCTGCTTAGTCCTTAGTCCTTAGTCCTTAGTCCTTCCCCCGGAGGGGGAGATGGCGAAATCCAACAGACGGATCGAGCAGGTGAACGACTTTCTGCGGAATGAGGTCGCGACCATCATC
>JBBSII010000503.1:0-3911 GCA_038232175.1 Thermomicrobiales bacterium | reverse complement strand
GTGACGTAGAGCGTGTCGTGTCGATCAAGGACGATGTTCTGCGGGCGGAGCACGTCCGTCCATTCTTCGAGGAACGCGCCGTCCCGGTCGAAGAGTTGGATGCGCGAGTTCTCGCGATCGGCGACGAGGATACGTCCCCACGCATCGACGCGGATGTCGTGCGGCAGATGAAATTCGCCCGGCCCCGCCCCCTCCGCGCCCCACGACGTGATGTGCGTGCCGTCCGGCGCGAACCGGTGCACGCGGGATTGGCCGTAGCCGTCGGAGACGTAGAGGTCGCCCCACGGCGCGAGCGCGGCGTTCGTTGGGTTGTTGAAGGGCGCACCCGGTTCGCCCACGCGCCCCGGTGTGCCGAAGGTCTGGAGCAGCGCGCCCTCCGTCGTGCAGACCCAAACGGTGTCCGCGCCCCGATCCGTGACGTACACGCGGTCATCCGGGCCGATCATGATGCCGTGCGGCGTCACGAGCAGATCATCGCCCCACATCGCAACGAAGCGGCCGTCCGGCTCGAAGACGAGGACGCGGTTGTTCGGCTCCCGGTCGATCACGTAGGCGCGGTCGCGCGAATCCACCGCCATATCGGAGACGACGCCGAGCGCGTACCCCGGCGGCAGTTCCGGCCATCCCTCGATCACACGGTAATCATCCATGGCACGCACCCCCTTCGCGTTAGCAATGAGCAACGAGCAATTCCGCCAGATGCGCCTCCACGGCGGGCCATTCGTGGTCGAGGATGCGGAACCAGGCGGTGTCGCGGTTGCGGCCCTTGACGATGTAGTGCGCCTCCTGAATGCCCTCGAACCGGAAGCCCATCCGAGTGGCGGCGTGGCGGGAGCGGGCGTTGAGCGCGTCGCACTTCCACTCGACGCGCCGGTAGCCGAGCGCGAAGGCGTGCCGGAGCATCAGCGTGGTCGCCTCCAGGTTGGCGTTCGTCCGCTGCGCAATCGGGCTGTACCAGATGCTGCCGAGTTCGACCTTCAGGTGTTCCGGCATGTTGGCCATGAAGTTGACTACGCCGACCGTCTCCCCCGTTGCCTGCTCGACGACGCGGAGACAGAGGCCGTTCGGCGCGGCCACCTGCGCGCGCAACGCCTCCCGCAGCCCGTCGGCATCCGCGAACGGACCGACGGGCATGTACCGCCAGACGAGCGTCTCCGCGTCGTAGGCGGCCACCTCCCGACCACCGCGCCGGATCGGCTCACCGTTCGAGATGGCATGAAGCGCATCCACATCCCGCGCGAGATCGAGCGGCACGAGCCGCACGAACAATCCCTCCAGCGTCACCGGCGCGACCTTGAGCGGCAGCGCCGCCCGCCGCGCCAGCACCGCCGACGCGAGTGGCTTCCCCGTCACTGCCTCCGCCATGCCATCCTTCCCCTTCCTACATCGTTCCAGAACACTTTCAAGGACCAAACCGATTGAACCGCAAAGGCGCAAAGAACGAACTGGGAACCCCTTTCTTCACCCTTTCTCTCTTTGCATCCTTTGCGGTTCAATCGGTTTCCTCCCCCGATCCCGGCGGTTCAACGCGTATGGCCTCCTCGTGCGTTGTCGTTTTGTATGGCACGAAGCCGCGCGCCATGTAGTTCGCGAGGGCGTGCGGGCCGTCCAGCGTGCAGGTGTGGAGCCAGACGCGCGCCGCGCCATCATCGAACACCCGTTGCACGCCGACCGAGAGCAGATGCTTACCAAAGCCGCGCCCATGGACGGAGGGAACGAGGCCAAAGCAGGCGATCTCCGTGCCCAGCTCCTCGGGGGCGGCGTCCAGTTCGACGTAGCCGACGGGCGTGCCGCGCAGGTAGAGCACGAGCATCGTCGTCGTTGGCCGCGCGAGGTAGGCGTGCAGCCGCGCATCCGTCCATGCGAGACGGTTCACCCAGACGAATTCGCGGCCCACGGCGTCGTAGAGGAAGCGGTAGAAAGCGACGGACGGCTCCCGCGATTGCACGATGGTCAGATCAAGGTTGTCGATCGTTGCCGGGCGAAAGTCGGCGGGCGTCGGGATGTGGACATACGTCGTTGTGACCGTCACAGTTTGCGTTACGAGGGATCGCATCCAGTATCTCCTTCACGACGTTCGAGGGGCGGTGGGGCAGATGACGTGCCCCACCGCCCCTCGATGATACCGCATCTCCCCATCAACAGCGCACGGGAGCTACCAATTTCCCCTTCGGGATCAGCCGCAACCCAACGCTCATCCAACCAATGCTACCATCCGCCTTCCGCACGAACGGGATCGGCACGGCATCGGTGGCGGTGTCACCGACGAGGGCGAGGTCGTCCTTGACGAAACGGAGGCGCGCGTCCTGTGGGATATCCTCCGGCTGAATATTCGGCTTGATCTGATCGGGCAGCGTGTTCTCCTCGACGCTCAATGCAATCGTGCCGTTGTCAGCACGTAGCGTCACGATGCCGCTGGGAAGGGTGTACCGTCCCGCGTACTGCGCCAGTTTCTCCGGCGGCAGCGTGATGCCAGGTAGGAGCGAGGCGGGCGTCGGAGAGGCGACGAGCGCTCCCGGCGTACCGGCGGCGGGGCCAGCCCCAAGATACTGACCCAACGCCTCCGTCAGCGCGACGGAGGCGGCTGCGCCCCCCTTCACCGCGTTCGTCAGCATGACGAACGCAAACCCCTTGTCCGGGACCATGACGAACTCCGTGTGCTGGCCAAAGGTGTCGCCGGGGTGGGCGAGCAGCCGCAGCCCCGGCAATTGCTGCACCACCCACGGCAGGCCGATCCGCAGCGTCGCCTGACCGGGGAGTTCCACCGATTGCGCGGTCTGCATCCGCTGCAACGTCTCCGGCTTGAGCACGCGCGCGCCGTTGTCCGTGCCGTCGCCCATGTGGAAGCGGGCGTAGCGGATCTGCTCGCGCGCCGTCGAGGAGATGCCACCGGCGGGATCGACGTTGCGAGGCAGAAAGAGGGGCTTCGCTACCTGAAAGCCGCCCTTCGCGTCGCCGTGCCCGACCGCGCACGGGTGCGCGAGCACGTCGCGCTCCGCGAGGAACGACTGCGTCATGCCGAGTGGATTGAGCACGAGGTCCGCCAGCGCGGCGCGGTACGGCTTCCCCGTCACGACCTCGATCACCCGCCCGGCGAGGATGAACCCGGCGTTGTTGTAGCTGAAATACTGGCCGAGTGGCGCGATCTGCGGGAAGGTCGGGAGCTTCATCGCGACGTAGCGCGCGATCGCGTCGTCCCCGGAGCCGGTATCCGCGAACAAGTCGCCCCACCAGCCGCCCGTGTGCGTCAGCAGGTGTGTGATCGTCACGCGCGCCGCGACGCTCTCGTCCGCGAGTTTGAGTTCCGGCAGGTAGGTGCGCACGGTCGCGTCGAGGTCCACCTTGCCCTGCTCGACCAGCCGCATCAGCGCGGTGCCGGTGTAGGTCTTCGTCAGCGAGCCGATCTGAAAGAGCGTCTCCGGCGCGACGGGCGTTTTCGTCTCGATGCTCGTCACGCCGAAGGTGGCGTACTCCTCCTTGCCGTCCGCGAGGATGCCGAGGGAGGCGCCGGGCACCTTCGCCGCCGCCATCGCCGCCATCACCCGCGTGGCGACGGCGCGGAAGCGGGGCGATGCGTCCGGTGCGAGGGTGTTCGGCATCGCCGCACCGCTCGTTGTCGTGGCGGCACCCGTCACGACCGATGCGGCGGGGGCCGTGGGCGCGGACGTTGAAGGCACGACGGTGGGCGGAGTGATCGTCGGCGCAGTCGTGGGCGCTGCGGCTGTCGGCGGCATGGTCGGTGCGCCGGTCGTTGGTGTGGCGGGCGCTGCGGGCGCGGCCGGAGTTGCGCTACCGCTGCTGCACGCCGCGAGCGCGGTCGATGCCGCAGTGGCAGTCACAAGGGTCAGGAATCGTCGGCGGGAAAGCGCCACCGGGGAAGCAGTCATATTCGACGCCATCATGCATTCTCC
>JBBSII010000502.1:0-3916 GCA_038232175.1 Thermomicrobiales bacterium | reverse complement strand
CAGCGAATCGCGTCCTCCAATTGCGAGAGGTCCGAGTAGCCGACGAGGACGGTGGCGATGCCCGGCTTGGCGAGTGCGAAGCGGACGGCCATTTCGAGCGTCCCTTCCAGTTCGAACTCCGCTGCGAACGCCTCCAGATCGCGCGCGCGGTTGAGGTCGCGCGTGTACTCCGCGCCCCCCGCGAGCGGAGAGCCGGGATCGCCCGCATTGACATGCCGCTCGGGTTGGGCGGCGAGCGCGCCCGCCGCGAGCACGCGAATCGCGATCACGCCGACGTTAGCACGTGCCGCTGCGTCGATCAGGCCGCCGAAATCCTGCTCCGCGCCGCTCGCGCCCGCGTATCCCGCGCTCGGATTGACCGCGTTGAAGTACGACTGCATCGTCGCGAATGTCCCGCTCGTCGCAATGTCATGGAGCGCTTCCGTCTCGCCCAGCCCCGTGAAGCCGATGTGCCGCGCCAGCCCGCGCGCCTGCACTTGTCGTAGCCCCTCGGCAATCGCGCCCCGCACGCAATCGTCCGGCACGGAGCCGCCGCTCGCCGTCTGCATACCCCCCGCCCCACCGCTGCGGACAATCGGGTTGTGCAGTTGCAGAAGATCGACCGAATCGTGGCCGAGTCGCCGCAGGCTCGCCTCGATGGAGCGCTGAATCGCCGCGCCGGGATCACCGAGGTCGTCGGATGCGAGGCGCACTTTGGTGCCGACGATCACGCGGCCCCACGCATCGAGTTCGCGCAGCACGCGCCCGAGATTCTCCTCCGACCGCCCGTCGCCGTAACTCGGCGCGGTATCGTAGTACGTAATGCCCGCCTCCATCGCCCGCGCGATTGCCCGCCGCTGCTCGGCGTGGTCTCCCTTCGTGAAGAGGCCGCCAATCGCGCCGCTCCCGTAGCCGAGCGCAGAAACCTGGAGTCCTGTCGTGCCGAGTGGGCGCTGTTCCATCTGCGTTCCCCCTTAAGGCGTGCGCGGTGCGTGCGTGCTCGTTGCATGATACACGCTGGCACGTCTCTGGGAAGAAGCCGGAAACCAGAAGCCAGATGCCAGACGAGAGCAGCATCATTCTTCTTCCAGTTTCTGGCATCTGGCTTCTGGTTTCCGGCTTCTCACTCGTGAGAGTGATTGACTTTCGGGGCGGCGCTCCCTATTCTTGTGTTCGGGATGACGCACGCGATGAGGGAATGCATGGACGCGATAACGACGGGTGACATCCCAGTACGGTTGATGGCATTACGGTGGGCCGCAGTGAGGCCGTGTCGTCGTCTGCCCAAAATCCGCCGTCCGATGACTTAATTTTCTCCCCATCGACGCGCAGAGACCGTGGCAGGCACGACGCCTCGCTCGCGGTCTTTTTGTTTGCGCGGCACACGATTCAATTGGTTGAGAGAGGAAGGACAACGCAATGATCGTCGCGGAAGCGCCACCGGTACCGAAGAAGCATCAGCCGCCGTCATCGCTGCGGCGGAACCAGGATTTCCTGCTACTGATGGGCGGGCAGATCGTGTCGGCCATCGGGTCGCAGGTGTCGCAACTCGCCTTCCCGCTGTTAATCCTCGCGGTGACGGGGTCGCCCGCGCAGGCAGGGTTGCTCGGCGCGATGCGCGGGCTGGCGTACGTCCTGTTCGGCCTGCCCGCCGGGGCGCTCGTCGATCGCTGGGACCGCAAGCGGACGATGATCCTCGCCGACACCGGGCGCGCGCTCGCGCTCGGCAGCATCCCCCTCGCGCTCGCGTTGGGCCGTCTGACGCTCGTGCAGTTATACCTTGTGACGTTCGTCGAGGGGACGCTCTTCATCTTCTTCGGGCTGGCGGAGTCAGCCTGCCTGCGGGGGATGGTGCGGAAGGAGCAACTGCCCGCAGCGGTCTCGCTCAATGAGATGTCGTACTCGGTCTCCGGGCTGCTTGGGCCGTCGATTGGCGGCGCGTTGTACAGCGTGCAGCGGAGCCTGCCCTTTCTCGCGGACGGCCTCACATACGCGGTGTCGGCGATCGCGCTCTGCTTCACGAAGATGGAGTTCCGGGAGGAGCGCGCCGCCACGTCCAGCCGGATGCGGGAGGAGATCAAGGAGGGACTGGTCTGGCTCTGGAACCAGCCCGTCGTCCGCTTCCTCTGCTGCCTCAACGGTGGTGTGAACCTCCTGTACGGCGGCTGGACGCTGCTGCTCATCAGCCTCGCGCAGCGGCAGGGGGCGTCGTCGTTCGCCATCGGCATTATCTTCGCGACGGGTGGCGTCGGAACGTTGCTCGGCACCGCGCTCGCCGCGCCAGTGCAGAAGCGGTTCACCGTCGGCCAGATCATGGTCTGGATCGCGTGGCTCTTCGTCATCACCTGGGTGCCGTACGCCTGGGCGCCGAATCTCGTCTGGATCGGCATCGTCAACGCGATAGGCTTCCTCTTCGTGCCGATCTACATCACGACGCACTTCAGTTACCGGCTCGTGCTAATCCCGGACGCCTTGCAGGGGCGGGTGAACAGCGTCTTCCGGCTCGTCACGTTCGGAAGCATGATGTTCGGCTTCGCGCTGATGGGCGGGCTGTTGCAGGCGTTCGGCCCAATTGAGACGGTCTATATCGGTGCGGCGCCGATGGTCATCCTCGCGATCCTGACGACGTTCCACCCGCAGGTGCGCCACGCGGGCCGGATCGCGGATGTCGAGGCGGTGTAGGCTCAGACCGGCTCAAGGGGACGATGCGGCGCGGGCGGCAACGCGATGACGACCGCATCGCCCGGCCGGACCGGGCCGCCGCTGATGACCACCGCCATGATGCCCGCCTTGCGAATGAGGTTGCCCTGCGCGTCGCGGTCGAGCGTCGCCGCCATCAGGCCGGGCTGGATCTGATCAAGTTGCGCGCAGGGGTTGCGCAGACCGGTGATTTCGATGGTCGCCTCGTCGCCAAGTCGCAGCCGCGTGCCGGTTGGCAGGCCGAGCAGATCGACCCCCGCAGTGGTGATGTTCTCGCCCATCTGCCCGGCGGAGAGGTTGAAACCGGAGCCGCGCAGTTCCTCGTGGAGTTCGGCGTGGATGAGGTGAACCTGGCGGAGGTTCGGCTGGGTCGGGTCGCGCGCGACGCGCGAGCGATGCTTCACGGTCGTCCCTTCATGGGCATCATCCTCGACGCCAAGCCCTTGTCGCAACTGGATCGCCGACTGGTTGCCCTTTATCAGCGTGTGGCTTGCGCTGCGGCTCACCGCCGTCACTCTCCCCGTCATTTTTCCCTCCCCATTCCCTCTCAACGGACCGCTGCCGCCATGATAGCCGAAATCAGGTAGGATTCTTTCCGTCCTCTGCTGGGTACTCTTTTGGCGGATGTGGTTCAACGGGATTTCCCGTTTCCTCCGGCCCGTTTGCTGCTACACTCGTGCACGGACGATCCGTGTGTGTCGCGGCAGCAGGTGGGAGGGTGCGGTGAAGGATCAGCAAATGCGCAACGTGGTGCGCGCGCTCATCGTCGAATTTCTCGGGACATTCGCGCTGATATTCGCGGGTGCCGGGGCAATCATCGCGACGGAGGGCGGGAATCTCGTCGCGATTGCGCTGGCGCACGGGCTGGCGATTGGTCTGTTCGTTGCGGCGGCGGGGCACATCTCCGGTGGCGTCTACAACCCGGCAATTACGTTCGGCCTGGCGATCGCGCGCAAGCTCTCGGTTGGCCTCATCGTGCCGTACATCATCGCGCAGTTGGCGGGCGCGACGGCCGCGGCGCTCTGCCTGAAAGCCGTCTTTCCTGCCGCTGCGATCAGCAAGGTCAACCTCGGCGTGCCGGGGGTCGGCGCGGGCGTCTCGACGGGCGGCGCTTTCCTGGCTGAGGTTATCATGACCTTCTTCTTGATGTTCGTCATCTATGGGACGGCGGTTGATGAGCGCGGGCCGCGCGCCATCGCCGCCCTCGCCATCGGCCTGACGATCACGATGGACATCT
>JBBSII010000501.1:0-3919 GCA_038232175.1 Thermomicrobiales bacterium | reverse complement strand
CGGCGCCGACGCGGCAAGGCGCGGCTGGCTCCTCCTGCGCCTCAGTTGGCTGCGCCGCTGGGCCGATCCGCAGGAGGGGATCGATTGCCTCGCCGAGGCGCTGCGCATGGCGGAGATCGTCGGCGACCGTGCCCTGGGGGGCAGTGTCGTCCACTATCGCGGCGCCCTCCGGTGTCATATGGGAGACTTAGCGCGCGGCATCGCCGATATCCGCCGGGGGATCGATGCACTGGAGGCATTGCCCGAAGCGGAGAGGGAGCGGCTTCGCGCGATCGATCCGCTCGCGACGGGACATTCCATGGACGCGCGCTGGGCGACGCTCGGGATGTGGCTCGGTTTTGCCGGTTCCTATGACGAGGCGTACACCATCTACGAGCGTATCATCGGCCACGTGCCCCCCGTGGCGGCCGATGGAACGCCCAATGTTTCGCACTCCAATGCCCAGTATGGGCTGGTTCACGCCCATGCCGGGCGGGGGCATCCCGACAGCGCGCGCGAGGCATTTATCCAGACAAACGCGCGCTTCCGCGCGACGGGGAATCTCGCCGCCGCCGCCCAGGTGGCGATGAACGCCCTCGAATCGGTCCTGTTGCCCTATTATGCCGACCGCCCAGTCGAGCGGCGGCATTTGGTGGCGCAGGTGGAGGAGTCCTGGGACCAAACGAGCGGCGCCTTCCAGGCCGATGAATCGCCGCGATTCGCGCGTCTGCTCCCCATGTTCGTCGAGGGGGAGTGGGACGAGGCGCGTCGGCTCGCACTGCTTGTGCGCTCGACACCGTTCCCGACCCGCCGACGCGCCCTGGCCACGCGCGTGCTCGCCGCGCTCGCGCGCAACCGGGGCGAGGTGGCGCTGACGTGGGCACTGATCCGGGAGATGATGCCAGGGGGATCGCGGACCGCGCCCGGATCGATCGACTTCCTCCCCGCCCTGATCCTTCAACGCGTCGCCGTGGCGCTCGCCCTCGATGCGAAGGACCTTTCCGTGGCGCGGGAATGGCTCGAAGCGCACGACCGCTGGCTGGAGTGGAACGACGCCGTACTCGGGCGAGCGGAGGGGAAGATTCTTTGGGCCGCATATCATCGCGCCGCGGGTGACGCGGCGCGCGCCGGAAAGGACGCGCAGCAAGCGCTCGCCCACGCGACGGAACCGCGCCAGCCACTCTCGCTGCTCGCCGCGCACCGGCTCTTAGGTGAACTGGATACGGACGCCGGGCGCGATGCCGAAGCCGACGACCATCTCGATGCGGCACTCGCGCTCGCCGATGCCTGCGCCGCCCCCTACGAGCGGGCGCTTATTCTGCTCGCACGCGCAGAATTGCATGCGGCGACCCATCGCGACGACGACGCCCGCGCGGCCCTGGGCGAGGCGCGCGCCATCTGCGTGCCGCTCGGGGCGGGACCCGCCCTCGCCCGCGCGGATGCCTTGGAGGCGGGGCTCGGCCCCGCATCGCCATCCGCGTCTGCCGCGCCGGATGCGCTGACGACGCGAGAACTCGAGGTCCTGCGCCTGCTCGCCGGGGGCAGCACGATCCGCGAGATCGCCGTCGCGCTGTTCCTCAGTGCCCGCACGGTGGAGCGCCACATCACGACGATCTATCGGAAGATCGGCGCGCGCGGGCGGGTCGACGCCGTCGCCTATGCCCTCCGTCACGGCGTGACCGCCGCTCCGCGACACGATTTCCGGTAACACCTCGGCCGCCAAATTCCGGCCCGACCAACGGGTTGCCGTGCGCCTTGTGGCGGGAACCCGCCAAATACTGCCCGCGCGAGTTGCGGGGTTTTACGGATGTTTCCGAGCCACCTCACGACTAGAGTGAGGACACCGAGTGATTCGTCGGACGCAGGGTGCTCACGCATGTTGCGCCCGGCGGACTCTCGGCCGTGCGCATCACGCGCGTGTGCCGTCTGGTGTAAGAGGAGGTATCCCATGGCAGCGGAGCAACGAACGATCCGGGTGACACGCCGGAATCTCATGCGCGGCGGCACGGCTGCGATCGCCGCCGGCGCGGCGGCGCACTTGCCGACGCTCGCGCCGCCCGCGCAGGTGGCGGCGAGCGGCGGGCAGATCGAGCCGAACGCCGGAACATGGAAGCCGTGGCTGCTCGCCGCGGGCGACCAGTTCCGCCCGCCGTCCCCGCCCGATGCCGCAGCCACCGCGGCCGAGGTCGAGCAGCTCAAGGCGATGGCCGTCCAGCGCGACGCCGCCGCCCGCGACCGCATCGCCTACTGGGAGGCCGGTGCCGCGCCGCACCGCTGGAACGACATCTTCATCCGCTACGCCAATGTCACCAACTTCCTGCCCAATCAGTTGCAATCACGTGCGCTGGCGCTGCTCAACGTCGCGATCTGCGACGCGATGATCGCGACGTGGGATGCCAAGTACGCCCACAATCGCCCCCGTCCCACCAGCGTCGACCCCTCGCTCACCGCCGCCGTCCCCGTCCCGAACAGCCCGTCGTATCCGTCGGAGCACGCGGCGGCGGCGGGCGCCGCAGCCACCTTCCTCGCCCACCTCTATCCCGCCGACGCGCAGAAGTTTATGGACATGGCCGAGGAGGCGGGGAAGTCGCGGGTGCTGGCCGGGGTGCAGTTCCCCAGCGATGTCGCGGCGGGCATGGAACTTGGACGGCGGGTGGGCGCGCTGGCGGTCGCGCGCTCCGACCTCGACGATCTCAACGCCGTCTGGGACGGGCAGATGCCGGTCGGGCCGGGGCTGTGGAAAGGGACGAATCCGCCCGGTGTGGTCGAGCGTAACTGGAAGCCGCTCGTCCTCTCCGCCCCCGACGCCCTCCGCCCGCCGCCACCGCCCGCGCCGGACTCCGAGCAGCGCGCCGCGGAGATTGCCGAGGTGAAGAACTTCGCCCGCACCCCGCGCACCACGGGTCTCGCCTTCACCGTCCAGTACGGCGTCTACGGCCAACCTGCCACGCACTTTCTCCCGATCCTGCAAGCGCATGATCGGGTGCTGGAGTATCACCTCGAGCACAACGCGCCCTGGGTGGCGCGGGCGTATGCCGCGATCGGCGCGGGCTGGCTCGACGCCTACATCGCCTCGCAGGACGCGAAGTACTTCTACTGGACGGCGCGGCCGAGCATGTTCGATCCGTCCATCACGACGACATTACCCAACCCCAACTTCCCCTCCTACATCTCCAACGGCGCCGTCCTCTCCGGCGTGGTCGCCCCGATCCTGGCGCACCTCTTCCCGCGCGACGCCGCGCAGTTCGCCCGCGAGGCGGACCAGGCGGCGGAGACGCGCCTGTGGGCGGGCATCCATTTCCGCAGCGACCTCGAGGCCGGTAAGCAACTCGGGAAGACGATCGCCGGCATGATCATCGACCGGATGAAGGGCGACGCGTAACCGTGCGTCCGCCCCCGATTGGAGCATTCCCATGGCCCAGCATTCGTTCACGGCAAACTGGCTCGCCCTCCCCGCATCGGAAACGGTGGCGGGAACGCGCTCCCTCGTGGCGACACTGCACTGGATTCTGCGCATCGGTGCGGCCGGCTGCTTCATTGGACACGGTGCGTTCGGAATACTCACGCTGCCGCCGTTCAACCTCGTGAAGCAGGCGTGGGTGAACTACTTCGCCGTGGTCGGCATCGATCGGGCGACCGCCGTGTCGCTCATGCCCTTCGTGGGTGTATTCGACATCACGATGGGCGTCCTGATGCTCGTGATCCCCATCCGTGCGGCGATGGCGTGGCTGTCCTTCTGGGGCGTCTGGACGGCCCTGTTGCGCCCGCTCGCGGGCGAAGGCGCATGGGAATTCGTGGAGCGGGCGGGCAACTTCGGTGTGCCGTTCGTTCTGCTCTACCTCAGTGGTTTCAGCACGAGTCTGCGCTCGTGGTTCTTCGCGGTCGCTCGTCCCGCCCTGGACGAGCGCAAGGCGCACACGATGGAATGGATGCTGCGCAT
>JBBSII010000500.1:0-3927 GCA_038232175.1 Thermomicrobiales bacterium | reverse complement strand
GTGTTTTGGTCCTCGTCTTCCTCTTGGGGGTATTTGGGGCGGGGGGGGGGGGTCTCCCCGCGTCCTTTTGGGTGCCGCCCCCCCCCCCCCCACCACCAGGTTTCTCTCGCGAACTCGGTAACTCCTATCCCTACTCTGTGCCGAGGGTAACGGCGTACCGCTCGCCGTTATGGACAGGAAAGATCGCCGGGCTGTCGGCTCCGGTGTCGATGACCACGCCGTCGTCTGATGTCGTGACGCGGCAGGAAAGCGGCGGGCGAGACGTGATTCGCGCGGCCATCCCGCCGTCGTCCGCGACGGTGTAGGTGAGGTCGAGGGCGACGGCGCGGTACTGGATGTTTGACAGCGTGTAGATGCCGCGCCAGCCGTCCGGCAAGCCGGGGGCGAGTGTGAAGTGGACGCCGTGCCAGCCTGTCTCATCCTCGCGGTAGCCGACGATGTGGCGCATCAGCATCGGCAGCGTCTCCGCACCCCAGCCGTATACATCGTTGCCGGTGAATTTCCCTAATGGCTCCGGCCAGTATTCGCGTGCGCCGCCGGGGGTCGGGCGTTCGTCGGGGCGTTGCGCGCGGCGGTCGTTCTCGCGGTAGACGCGATCGACAATCGGCGCGACGAACCGCGCCGCCCACCCGTCGCTGCCGAGCGCCGCCGCCACGTCGCACAACACGCCGCTCCACGATGGCCACCAGCGCCACGGCGCGGTGTCGTAGTATTCCAACTCACGCCGCAACGCTTCCCGCTGCGCCTCCGGCAGATCGAGCAGCGCGGGCATCAGCGAGAGCGGGGAGAAGCGGTTCGGGTCCGTTTCCCAGTAATTGCTCGACCCCTCGATGAACCGGCCCGCTCGCACATCCCAGTCGCGGAAACGGCCCGTCGCGCCGTCCCAGAGTTGCTGCGTGCGGTCAGCGTAGTCGCGCGACACCGCGTCCCACCGCGCGGCCTCCTCACGCTGCCCGACATAGACAAACATATCCCGCAAGATGCGCGCGGAGAGGGTCATCGCTGCCTGCAACTCGACGGGGCGGGTGCGGCCCTGGATGATGCCGTCGCCGGTGCCGTTCGGGTCGAGGCGGGGGTTGTCGTCCTCGCCCGCCTCCCAGGTGCAATGGTATGAGAGCCAGCCCGCGCCGTCCGTCCGCTCCGCCAGCCACCAGCGGAGGTACCGCGCGAGGGCGACGGCGATTGGCGCGACGCGGGCAGGGTCGGGCTGGCGACGGAGCAGCCGTGCGCTGTGGAGCACGGGGAGGCACCACGCGGGAGAGGTGCCGCAGACCGCGCCGTCCGCCGCGACCATGTTCGGCTCGCCGCCCCGGAAGACGCACGGTATCTGATCGCCCGGCGTGTCGTTCAGCAGCGTCAGCAGGGCGTTCCGGGCGCGCTCCGGCTCCGCGAGGCCGAGGCGGTCGAGATCGAGCGCGCCCTCGGCGAGGACAGCGCGGGGCCACGCCGCCATCCACGTCGGCCACTCGCCGCCGAAGACGCCGCCCGCTGGCTGAATCAGCAGGCGCGTCGTCTCCATGTCGTAGACCCAGCCGCGCCGCCAGTGCTCCGGCCAGTCGCCGGTCAGACGTGGCGCGTGCGCCCAGAAGGTCGCGTCGTCGCGTTGCCGCTCGTCGTCCGCAGTGACGGCCTGTTGCCAAAGTCGCTCGTCAGTAGGGGTGGGCGTGTTCGTCAGCACGGCCCACCCCTCCCACCGCCCACCGGGTTGGAGGTCGATGGGTTGCCATGCGCCGGGGCGGGGGAGTCGTTCGAGTTTCTTTATCGCCCCATCGCGCACGAGCAGCGCGTGCGACTCATTCCCGGTCAACACGGCGCGGCCATTCTCGGTGCGCCAGCGACCGGAGACGCGGTCGGCGTCGAGCAGCCAGCCCCACCGCCCGCTGATCGCCGTTTCCGCATCAATCGTCGCGTGCGCCGCGAGCACGCCCGTGTGCAGCCGGAAATAGGAGAGCGTCACGGTGCAGCCGGGCGGCGTTGCGCGGAAGGTCATCAACCGGCTGGAATGGTGCGGCGCGTGGAGGTCGTGTGCGGCCCAGTCCGCGCGGGAGACGATGCGCGCCTTCCCCAATTGAAGACCCGCGCAGAGGAAGACCGCACGGCGCGGGTGGACGTACGCCCACCCCATACCGAGCCACCGCTCGCTCGTGCGGATCATGCCGCCGCTCGCGTCGTTCCACGATCGCGCGACGTGTTCGGGGCTGTGCAAGTACCCATACGGCGTGTACCGGTCAACCGGAAAGGTCATTACAGGCCAGCGTTCCTTCCACTTGTATCGCTTCTCGCGCCGCCGTGTCGCCGGGCAGTGTACCATGCACCATCGGTAGGCTGGTGGGCGTTCCCGCCATGCCGGGGGGTTAGGGGAATTCCTGCCGCTTGCGTTGACGCTCCCCGACGGGCGTGGCATAGTCGTGTGCACGGGTGGAACAGCGCAACAGGGAGAAAGCGAGGCGGCGATGCTCTGGAATCGTGACGCGGAGACGATGGACCGCGAGCGGCTGCGGGCGCTCCAAACGGAGCGGTTGCGCGACAAGGTCGCGTACGTCGCGGCGCGCGTCCCGTTCTATCGGGAGCGGTTCGCGGCGCAGGGCATCGTGCCGGACGATGTTCACTCGCTCGATGATCTCTCGCGGCTCCCATTCACGACGAAGAGCGACCTGCGTGACAATTACCCCTTCGGCCTCTTCGCCGTGCCGCAGTCGGAAGTCGTCCGCATCCATGCATCGTCTGGCACGAAGGGGAAACTGACCGTCGTCGGGTACACGCGGCACGATCTCGGCGTCTGGGCGGAGGTCTGCGCCCGCGCCCTCGCGCTCGGTGGCGGGGTGCCGGGCGCTATCGTCCACAACGCCTACGGCTATGGCCTCTTCACGGGTGGGCTGGGGTTGCACGACGGCGCGGAATTGATGGGCGCGACCGTCGTGCCGATCAGCGGCGGCAACACGCCCCGGCAGGTGATGCTGCTCAAGGACTTCGGCGCGACGGTGCTCTGCTGCACGCCGTCGTACGCCCTGACCATCGCGGACGAGATGGCGCGGCAGGGGATCGACCCGCGCGCGCTGCCGCTCGCCTCCGCCATCCTCGGCGCGGAGCCGTGGACGGAGGAGATGCGCGGCGAGATCGAGGAACGGCTGGCGATCAAGGCGGTCGATATCTACGGTCTCAGCGAGATCATCGGGCCGGGCGTCGCGTGCGAGTGCATCGAGGCGCGGCACGGCCTCCACATCGCGGAGGACCACTTCCTGCCGGAGATCATCGACCCCGACACGGGCGATGCGCTCCCGCCCGGCGCACAGGGTGAACTCGTCATCACCTGCCTGACGAAGGAGGCATTCCCGCTCATCCGCTACCGGACGGGCGACATCACCGCCCTCATCCCGGAGCCGTGCGCCTGCGGGCGGACGAGTATGCGGATGGAGCGGCTGCGCGGTCGCCACGACGACATGCTGATCGTGCGCGGCGTCAATGTCTACCCCTCGGAGGTGGAGGGCGTGATGCTCGGTATGGGCGGTATCGCGCCCTTCTACCAGATTATCCTCGACCGCGACGGCCCGCTCGACACGATGGAGGTCGTCGCGGAGGTGACGCCCTCGTTCCACGGCATCGCCGGGTGGTCGCTGGACCCGGAGCACCGCGCCGTCCGCGAGTTGCATGGCAAACTGACCGACGCCCTGAAGAGCCGCCTCGGCCTGACCTGCCGCGTCACGCTCGTCGAACCGGGCGGCATGGAGCGTATCGAGGTCGGCAAGGCGGTGCGCGTGATCGACCGCCGCCGGCTGAACTGAGCGGATGGGAGAGCGTCGGCGGTTGGTAGGTGACAAGAGAGAAAGGAAGCGATGACCAGCGCCGACGATCGCATTGCCCCGCTCCTCGATGCCGCGATTGCGGCGCGGGCGGCGCTGCTCGACGCGCCGCATCAGGGGGCGGTGC
>JBBSII010000499.1:0-3930 GCA_038232175.1 Thermomicrobiales bacterium | reverse complement strand
GTTGTGGTGCGTCTTGATCTTCGTCGCGGCTTTCGTGTCGGCGGTCGTGCTCTCGATCACGTCGGGGTAGAGCGTGCCCTGCGCGAGGTACTGGAATGGGCCGTGATTCTTCGCCTCCGCCTCGAAGACGCGGATGAATGTCTCGCCAATCATCATCCGCTTCTTCTCGGGATCGGTAACGCCACTTAGTTTTTCGAGGAAGCGTTCGGAGGCGTTCACATGGACGAGTTCGATGTGGAAGGCGTCCCGGAAGGTGCGGACGACCTGCTCCGCCTCGTCGGCGCGCAGGAGGCCGTTGTCCACAAAGACGCAGGTGAGCCGATCGCCAATCGCGCGGTGCACGAGCACCGCCGCGACCGAGGAATCGACGCCACCGGAGAGCGCGCAGAGCACACGCCCGTGCTCGCCAACCGTCGCGCGGATGTCGCTGATCGCCTGATCGACGAAGCCCGCGCTCGTCCAGTTGCCGGTGCAGCCGCAGACGTCGTAGAGGAAGTTCCGCAGGAGCGGCGTGCCCTCCCGCGTGTGCACGACCTCAGGATGGAAGAGCACGGCGTTGATCCGCCCGTTCGACACGGCGGCGACAGGCGCGGTGGGCGACGACGCGAGCACCTGCCAGCCGGGAGGCGCGGCGGCAATGGCGTCGCCGTGGCTCATCCAGACATCGAGGCGGCGCGAGAGGCCGGTGAAGAGCGGGCCATCCGCGAGCACATCGACGGATGCGGGGCCGTACTCGGCGTACCCGTCGTTGCGCACGTCCCCGCCGAGCCGGTGCATCAGCGCCTGCATCCCGTAGCAGATGCCGAGGATCGGCAGATCGTGTTCGAGCAGCCACGCGGGGAGTTGCGGCGCGCCCGGCGCGTAGACGCTCTTCGGCCCGCCGGAGAGGATGATGCCCTTCGGACTCAGCGCGGCGACCTTCTCCCACGGCGCGTCGTGCGGCACGAGTTCGCTGTAGACATTCAATTCGCGCACGCGGCGGACGATCAGTTGCGCTGTCTGCGAGCCGAAATCGACGACGACCACGGTATCTTGTTGCGGACTGCGGACTGCGGACTGCGGACTGCGGACTGCGGTCATCATGGCTCTCCTTGAGAAAGTGAGACATTGCTCACTGGAAGTAACGTCTAACACGAAACCCACTCAGTCCTCAGTCCTCAGTCCTTTCCCATCGTCGCCGAGATAGACGTAGCGCGTGTCGAACTGCCAATCGGGAATGCCGGCGATGTCCGCCTCTAACCGGGGCGAGAGCGGATCGACGAACTTCGCGAGGTGAATGTCCACGACATCGCGGTCGTCGAGGCCGAGCGCGCCGCAGAGGCTGTCCAGGGCGATCTTCAAGCCGCCGTCGAGGTCGCGCTTCCGGGGCGACGCGAAGTGGAAGACGAAATCGACGCCGAGTGGCGTGGCGCGCATCCCTTCGAGTTCCTCCAGCAGCGCGGCGTCGTGCGACACTGCATTCTCGACCGCCGCCATCACCTGCTTCTTGAACGCCGACGCCTCCTTGGAGAGGACGCGCCTGTGACCGACCGTGACGTACTGATTGTTCACGCCAGGCGGCAGGGGAAGGGTGAGACGCACCGGAGCCTCCGACCAGTTCGTCGCGCGTCCGTACACGCCACGCAAGCGGTAGAATAGCCCTCCGCGCGGTGCGGCGTCAATGGCGGCAGGCGCGGATGTGGGAAAGGACTGAGGACTGAGGACTGAGGACTGAGTGTCGTCTATACGGTGGTGGTGAGTGTCCTGCGCTTCGATCATCCTGGCTCTCCTGGAGAAAATGAGACGTTGCTCGCCGGAAGTAGCATATGGCGGACCTCACTCAGGCCTCAGGCCTCAGTCCTCAGTCCTCTCCCTTCGACTGCGAGGCGCGCATGACGCTGCACGATGACTACGAACAGGCGCTCGCGGCGTGGCGGACGGCGCGAAGTCAGGTGCTCTCCGACCGCCTGACGCTCTCGCGCAAGACGGCGCAGATGCACGAGGCGGATGTCGAGCAGGATGATGAGGTCGCGGAGTATTTCGCGGGGCGCATGGCCGAGATGCAGGAGCGCGTTGCGGTGGGAGAGGCGCATGTCACAGAACTCGCCGCAGCCGCAGAGGAGGTGCGAATGACGATGGTGACGCAAGAACTGGACGCAACCCTCGACGCATATCGCGCGGCGTTGCGCGCGATGGAAGCCCACATCGCCGCGCTCGCGGAGCAAGCCTGGCAGGTAACGACGCTCAGTCAGCGAGCAGAATCCCTCGCGGAAACGCTGCCCGCTTCAGCGGAACAGCAGCATCGCGCGGCGGAAATAGCCAGCGAGCGTGCCCGCACGATTGAAGCGGCGCTGGAGCAGTTACGCGGTGTGATGTCTGAACCACCTACCTCGTAGCTGGGAACACAGGCTGAAGCCTATGCCACCGGTGACGGCGGGCTTCAGCCTGCCGAACCGTCAGTATCATATCAAGTTCTTCATCTTCATCAGCCTGTGCGGTGATCGCTACCGTTTCACCCGTTCGGGTGGCGCGGCACGGCATCCCCGGAGTCGAGGACGATGTGATCCGTGCGCCCGCCCTCGCGCCCCACTTCCTCATGCTCCCCGGTCCGCTCGCTCACGGCATCGTCGCCCTCTTTGCGGTGCGCGAGATGGGCCTCATCGGGCGTCAGTTCTTCGTCAACAACGCCCTTGCCGCGTTCAATCGTCTCGTCGCGCTGGGTGCGTTCGTCCATTCGTGCATCCTTCCCTCTTTGCGTGGCGTTATCGCCGTGCCATGCGTGGTGCAATGCAACCCCGATGCCATCGCGCGATTCACCACGCGCGTTCATTGACAAGTGCGCTGCCGAGCGGTGCGCTCGCCCCGACACGGAAGCACTGCCCACTCGTCAGGCAAAATCACGCCACGAGAAATCAGGCTTCCAGCCGAGCATCCGCTTCGCCTTACCGTTATCGACGCCGGGTTGGGTGCCGGTGAGGGCTTTTGCCTTCTTGCCGAGTTCTTTAGCGATGAGCGGGGCGAGTTCGGCGACAGGCAGTTCCGCCAGGGCGTCGTCCGCGACGATATAGAAGGACTCGTGCAGGGTGACGTGCGTTTCGAGTGTCTTGCGATAGGCGATGGCGAGGTCGCGCACGTCGATGTACGACCAGAGGCCGCGCGCGAATGAGAGTGGCTGCGCGTGGACGCGCCTCACGACATCCGGCCACCAGCCGTTGAAGACGACGTACGGCGGGCGGATGGAGATGACCTCCGTACCGCAACGGTTGCGGAGCATCGCCGCCGCCTGCTCCCCGACGAACTTCGAGAGCGCGTACGGATCCTGCGCCTGATGCGGGTGCAGCTCATCGACCGGTAGGTACAACGGCCACCACTCGTGCGTGCGGAAGTCCATACCGAGCCAGTTAATGCTGCTCGTCTCGACCAGTTTCGGGATGCCGAGCGCGGCGATCATCTCCACGACGTTGTAGACGCTCAGCACATTCGTCGCGTAGACGACCTCCGGCGGGTCCTTCGTCGGGCTCGGGATGGCGGCGAGGTGGATCACCGCGTCCGGCTTCCTGCCCCGGAATGTCAGCACCCCCGCGACCTCGTCGGCTTTCGTCATGTCCGCCTGCACATACTGGGTGCCCGCCGGTAGGTCATGCGGAGCGCGCGCGATGTCGGACGCCACAACCTCATAGTCGTGCGCGGCCAGTTCCTTGACGACCTGCTGCCCGATCCGTCCGCTGGCGCCGGTGACGACAACGCGCATGTCTGCTCCCTTCGGTCGCGAGTAACGAGTAACGAGTAACGAGGGGAAACGCTCTCCGTCTCGTTACTCGTTACTCGCTACTTCTCGCTCCCGCTCATGCCACGAATGCTGCGGCTTCCAGCCGAGCAGACGCTTCGCTTTCGCATTGGCAATGTCCGCGTCGTGGCCATGAATGTTGATGTCGAGCGGCCCGGCGTCGC
>JBBSII010000498.1:0-3938 GCA_038232175.1 Thermomicrobiales bacterium | reverse complement strand
GTTCACCCCGCGACCGTCGATGATCTTACCCCGCGCGACACTGCCGATGATGCACCCCGCGAGGTCGTAATCGCCCGCCGCGTAGATGCCCGGCAACTCCGCCGTCTCGCCACCGAGCAGCGCCATGCCGTGCGCGCCGCACGCATCCGCGACGCCGCCGATCACCGCCGTGATGAGGTCCACGTCGCTCGCACCAACCGCGAGGTAATCGAGGAAAAAGATCGGGCGCGCGCCGCAACAAAGAATGTCGTTGACGCAGTGGTGAACGATGTCGCGCCCGATGCCCGCGTGCGCCTCCGGCGTCCCCAGCGCAATCGCCAGTTTCAACTTCGTGCCGACGCTGTCGATCGACGCGACGAGCGCGGTGTCACCGGCGCCCGGCAGCGCGTACAACCCGCCGAAGTGGCCGATATCCGCGAGGACGTTCGGGCCATGAGTGGCGCGAATCTTCGCACCGAGCGCGGCGAGCGCCCGCTGCTTCGCGTCGATATCGACGCCCGCACCCGCGTACGCGCTCCCGCTGCGGCTAGTCATGCTGCTGATGCAGCTCCTGGGGTGCGTCGGACTGCTCGCCTTGCGACGTGCCCGGCCAGAGCACGTAGGCATTCACAGCCTGCAGAAGTTCCCCGCGCGCGCGGCGAGTCAGGAGACGCAGCCGACCAAGATTTGCGTCGGGCCGCGCGAGGACGAGCAACGCCACGTCCGGGTCGAGCGGCGTCAGCAGGACGAGTCCGTGCTCGAATTCGAGCGTCGTCTGCGTGATCCCGCCGCGCTCCAACTCGCGCCCAAGCGCCTCGCCGACGAGCAGCCCGCTCGCGGAGACCGCACCGACGGCTTCGCTGTCGATGCCTTCGCCCGCGCTCGACGCGAGCAGCAGGCCGTCGTTGCCGACGACCGCCGCGAGGTCGATGCCGTCAATATCGCGTAGTTGCTGAATTAATTCGTTCAGGCGCGTTCCCGCCACATCGCTGGATTGCATACCGCACTAACCCGCCCTTCCGTATCGCGCCTTTCCATCCGGTCATGCGCTCACGCGGGCGAGTATAGCCGATTGCGCGGGCGGTACAAGCGGGCCGGAGGGATGCCCACCCCCTGCCCCCTCCCGGAGCGGGAGGGGGTTCTGAATTGTTCCGGCTCCCCTCTCCGCATCGGGGAGGGGTTGAGGGAGGGGTTCCCCTACCGCGCCGCCACCACGAAGGGCGCGAGCCGGGCGACATCGCGTTGCGGGATGAGGCCCTCGACGGTGATGCCACGCTCGGTGTATTCGACCGATGCGACCCGCCCATGCCGGTGAAACCGGTCAACGAGCGCCGAGTGATCGTACGGGATGCAGACCGTCATCTGCGCCATCTGATTCGTCAGCGTCTCCTCGATCTTCGCGAGGAGTATGTCCAGCCCCTGCCCGGTGATCGCGGAGACGGGCACGTACTCATCGGGCAATTCGAGCGCCCGCCGCATCTCGTCCGGCACCTCGCCACCGAGCGCGTCCACCTTGTTGAGCGCGACGACCGTCGGCTTGTCGCCCACCTTCAGGTCGGCGAGCACCTTGCGGACGGTCTCGGCCTGCTCCTCGGCGTTCGGGTGGGTGAGGTCCACGACGTGCACGAGCACATCCGCCTCGCTGATCTCTTCCAACGTCGCGCGGAAGGCCGCCACCAGTTGCGTCGGCAGGTGCTGAATGAAGCCCACGGTGTCGGTAAGCAACGCCTCCCGGCCGCTCGGCAGCCCGATCCGGCGCGTCGTCGGGTCGAGCGTCGCGAAGAGTTTGTCCTCCGTGAGCACGGACGCATCGGTCAGTTGATTGAGCAGGGTCGATTTGCCGGCATTCGTATAGCCGACGAGCGCGATGATCGGGATGCCGGCCTTGCGACGCTGGCGGCGGTACTGGTCGCGGTGCATATGCACCTCGGCCAACTCCTCCTTCAACGCAGAGACGCGCTCCTGCGCCCGCCGCCGGTCAACCTCCAGCTGCGTCTCGCCGGGGCCACGCAGCCCGACGCCGCCCATCGTCTGGCGCGAAAGGTGCGTCCACATCCGCGTGAAGCGGTTCATCCGGTATTCAAGTTGCGCGAGTTCGACCTGCAACCGCCCCTCGTGCGTCTGCGCGCGGTGCGCGAAGATGTCGAGAATGAGCGCCGTGCGGTCGATCACCTTCACATCGAGCGTGTCTTCGAGTTTGCGCAGTTGGGTTGGCGACAGTTCCTCATCGACGATGACTACGTCGTACTGGAGATCATCGCGAGACGCTTTCAGTTCCTCGACCTTCCCCTTGCCCAGGTAGGATATGGGGTTCGGGTGGGGAAGGTTCTGCGTCACGGACCCGACGACCTCAAGGTTCGCCGTCTCGGCGAGCCGCGCGAGTTCTTCGAGGGAGTCGTCCGTGGACCAGCCATTCTCGTTCCAGCGAACCGCCGCGAGCATCGCGCGTTCGGTCGGGGGTTTCGTGGGGTGCAGTTCATTGGGAATAGGGGTACCCTCCTGAGGGTGGTCGCCGCGCACATTCGCGTGGGTGTTCCGTTCATTATAGCAGGAACTTCCCCACCGCACGCGCGGCAGCATCGTTCAGCGTTTCCGTGTGTTGCGCATCGAGCCAGACAATCGACGGGTCGCGGCGCAGCCACGTCAACTGATGTCGCGCGTAGCGATGGGTCGCCTGCTTGATTCGCTCGCCCATCATGTTAAACGTCACACCTCCCGCCAGATATTCCACCACCTGCGCGTACCCGATGCCACTCATCGCGGGTAGCGTGGGCGCGTATCCCGCCGCGAGCAACGCCGCGACTTCGGCCACAAGCCCATGCTCAACCATCCAATCAACGCGCTGATCGACGCGCGCGTACAAGGTGGCGCGCGGGAGGGAGAGGCCGAGGCGCAGATCGCGGTAGGGCTTCGCCGCCGTGCGACGTTGCGCGCTGAACGGCTCCCCCGTCGCGCGGATCACCTCCAATGCCCGGATGATCCGGCGCACGTTGGGGCCAGTGCGTTCCGCCGCGATGGGATCGACCGCCGCCAACTCCGCGCGGAGGAATTGCGGCCCCTCCGACGCGGCCCGCGCTTCCATCTGTGTGCGAAACGCCGGGTCGGGCGGCACGGCAGGCGGCTCCCAGCCGTCGAGGAGGGCCGTCGTGTACTGCGCGGTGCCGCCGACGAGAAACGGCGTCACACCGCGCGCGTGGATCGCCGCGATTGTCTGTATCGCCTCCGTTTTCCACCGGGCGAGATCGTACGGTGCATCGGGCGTCGTGACATCGATCAGGTGATGCGGCACCCGCGCGCGCTCGTCCGGCGTCGGTTTCGCGGTACCGATCGCCATACCGCGATAGACGAGCCGCGAATCGGCGGAGACGATCTCCCCGCCGAACCGCTCCGCGAGCGTCAGCGCGAGCGCGCTCTTCCCCGATGCTGTCGGGCCGAGCACGGCAATCACCGTTGGCCGCTCATCGCTCAGGGCGCTACCTGTCGCCAAAAAAGCCCCCTTCACGCCGCTTGTGCACCTGCCCAGAACGGCATCGGAATGTTCATTGCTTCGTACGTAGAAGGCGACCGCGCGCGGTCGGTATGCTCGTGACCGTGGACATGATGCGTCGTGCCACCGGCACAATTGTAGCATGAGCGACGAACGATGAACGGTGAGGGGGAGTGACTATGGCCGCAGTAGCAGAACGAATCGGCACGGATGCCCAGGCGAAAGATGTCATTAGTTTGATTAAGAAGACCGGCGTCTCGTTCGTCGATGTCAAGTTCGTTGACCTCTTCGGTGGGTGGCAGCACTTCTCGATCCCGGCGCACAAGTTCGGTGAGGATTGCTTCACGGACGGCATCGGCTTCGATGGCTCGTCGATCCGGGGCTTCCAGAAGATTCACGAGAGCGACATGCTCCTCTTCCCTGATCCATCGACGGCGATTGTTGACCCGGCGTGCAAGGTGCCGACGCTCTC
>JBBSII010000497.1:0-3952 GCA_038232175.1 Thermomicrobiales bacterium | reverse complement strand
GCGCTGTCCGTCCCGTAGCCGAGAACGGCGCAGGCGCGACCAATCGCCTTCGTCTCGGCCTTCTCGTAGAAGTCCGGGAAATCCGTCGCCGTCTCGCTCCCGTGGCCGGATGACACCGCTCCATTAGGGAGCGTGATCGTGCACTTGAACCGGGCGTGGTCGACATCGCCCTCGATCTGCTCGGTGACGATCTGCGCCGTCGGATACTCGGCGCGGAGCCACGCCACGCGCCACTTCACATCGAGGTAGTCCTGCATCCCCTGCCGCGTACGGATCTTTCGCATGTGGCCCGCCGCGTCGAATGAACGCGGCTGCGTGTGCTCTTCAACGGTTGCTGCGCTGTTTCGTGCCATCGTCATTTCTCCTTATCGCGCGGCGATTGGTGCGCCGGTTTCGACGGTTTCCGTCTTCGCCTCGACCCGCTCTTCCTCCGGCACCGCATTCGCCGTCCCGAGGAGTAGGAACTGTGCAACGACGACCTCAATCGCCGTGCGGATCACGCCGTTGCGGTCGGCGTAGGGGCGTGTCTGAAGGCGGCCTTCGACGAAGACCGGCTTGCCCTTCGCGCCGTAGGTGCTCATCGTCTCCGCCTGGCGGTCGAAGAAGACGAGCCGGAACCACTCGACCGATTCCTCGCGCTCGCCATCCGATGCGCGCCGGAAGCCATTGACCGCGAGTGAGGCGGTCGCCATCGCAATCCCGTCTGCCGTGTAGCGCAGTTCGGGATCGTTGCCCAGATTGCCGATGAGCGTGACGCGGTTCAATCCTCGTGCCATGATTGGTGCCCTCCAGCCGCTTCGAAGTCCATCCAAGTTCAATCGCTCTTTTCAGTCCCGGTGGGTGCGGCCTCAACCCTCTCCGGCGTAGTGCTATTGTCCCATACGAACATATGTTCGTCAAATTGGGCGTGCGAAATTCCCGCGTCCTGATGCGCCAAAATAGCCCGTAATTTTGTCCTGTTCTGTTTTCTAGGCTTTTTGTTCTAATTTCTGCGGATGCGTTCCGCCAATCTACCGCCAGAGGAGTTTCACGTCTTCATCATCGGAGAAGGCGCGCAGGACTTCTTCGGCGCGCGGTTTGTCGCGTTCAAGGACGAGGATGTCGTGATCCTGGAGCGCGGCACCGAGGTAGGCGATCCCCATGCCGCGCGCCCGCGCCATGCAGCGAATATCGTGCATCCGCAGGATGCCGACGACCATGTCCGCGACCATCTGATTCTCGACCGAGACGACCGCGATGATAGCGTCCTCGGGGTGCGCGTCGTCCGGCTTCGCTTTGTTGCGGAATGGCATCGTTAGCCCTCGGCCAGTCGCGCGATGGTCACCCCTTCGCCGCCCTGCTGATCGGGAACGCTTTCTGTCCCCGCGACGACGGGGTTGGTGCGGAGATACTCGCGCACCACCTGCCGGAGCGCGCCGGTCCCCTTGCCGTGGATGATGCGAAGGTACGGCATCTCGGCGAGCACCGCGTCATTCAGGGCACGGTCGAGGATGCGATCCACTTCCACGGCCCGCATCCCGCGCAAATCCACTTCCAGTGGGACATTCGCGGGCGCGGCGGGCACCTGCACCGGCACGGCGCGCGTCGGGCGCGGGCGCTCGCCCCGCAGTGTCGCGCGCCGCGCCGCCTCGCGGTTGGAGAGGCGCGTGAGCGCGGAGAGTGGCTGGCGTAGCGCGAACGAACCAACTTGCACATCCGCCTCCCCGCTGCCGGGATAGAGGACGGTGATCGTCCCCTCGGAGTCGCCGAAGGCGGGGACGAGCACGCGGTCCCCGGCCTGCAACGGTCGTTCGGGGCCGTCGCTCGGTAAATGCTCCGCCGGTGGCGGCGTCGGTCGCGGCGCTGCCGCCTCCTTCACGGCGGACTCTTTCAGCCGCTGCTGCGTCTCCAGCGCGCGCTGCTCCGCCTGCTTGATCCAGTCGCGCGTGACGCTGACGGTGTCCCGCTCGCGCGAGAGTCGCCGCAGGTCGGCGCGGAGGTCGGCGAGTTCCTGCTCGATCTGCCGCAAGCCCTCCGTCCGCGCGTTCGCCTTCGCCTTTTCCGCCTCGTAGAGTGTGCGCGCGGCCTCATGTTTCATCTGCTCCGCCTGCGCGCGGTCGCGGCTGGCGCGGGAGCGGGCACGCTCGGCGGCCTCACGCTCGCCCTTGATCCCTTCGAGCAGCGTATCGACCTGCACGACCTCCGGCGCGACGTACTCCCGCGCCCGCTCGATCACGCCTATATCGAGGCCGAGTCGCTGCGCGATGGCGAGCGCGTTGGAACGCCCCGGCACGCCGACGGTCAGGTGATACGTTGGCGACAGGGTCTCGACATCGAACTCCACGCTGCCATTCTCGACGCCAGGTGTCGCGTAGGCGTACGATTTCAACTCACTGTAGTGCGTCGTCGCGATCACGAGCGGGCCACGGTCGAGCAGGGTGGCGATCAGCGCGCGGGCGAGCGCGGAGCCTTCCTCCGGGTCCGTCCCCGCGCCGAGTTCGTCCAGCAGCACGAGTGAGTCCGGCGTCACATCGCGGAGCATGGCAATGACGCGCGTCATGTGGCTGCTGAAGGTGGAGAGCGACTGCTCGATGCTCTGCTCATCGCCGATGTCCGCGAAGATGCTCTCGAACACCGGCATGATGCTCCGCTCCTCGGCGGGGATGTGCAGGCCGGACTGCGCCATCAGCGCGAGCAGCGCGACGGTCTTGAGGGCGACGGTCTTGCCGCCGGTGTTCGGGCCGGTGATAACGAGGACGCGGAACCGGTCGCCGAGCGCGATGTCGGTGGGCACGACATCGCCCGTGAGCAACGGGTGTCGCGCGGCGATCAGATCGAGCCGGAGTGACGGGTGCGCGCCTTCGGGCATTTGCTTCGGCGTGTCGTCTGCCGCCCAGAGGTGCGGCGCATGCGCCCGCATCTCCGCCGCGAGGCGCGCCTTGGCGAGCGCGAAGTCGATCGCCGCGAGGCCATCCATCGCGCGTTCGAGGCCATCCGCCTCCTTGCCGACGTACGCGGTGAGCGCCTGCAAAATGCGCTCGATCTCGCGCTCCTCCTCCAATTGCAGCGCGCGCCAGCGGTTGTTCAGTTCGACGGCTTCCAGCGGCTCGACGAAGAGCGTCTGCCCGCTCGCGGAGGTGTCGTGCACGATGCCGGGCACCTGCACCCGCGCGTCCGACCGCACCGGCACGACGTACCGCCCGCCCCGCTCGGTGATGATCGGCTCCTGCAACGCCGCCGCGCGCGACCCGCGAATGAAACTGTTCATGTAGTCCATCAGGCGGCCCTGCGCGGTGCGGACGGCGTTGCGGATGCGCCGCAGTTCGTCGGACGCGCTGTCCAGCACCTCGCCGCGCGGCGAGATGGCGGCGGTGATCGTCGCGTCGAGGTTCGTGAAGTCGCCGAGGGCCGCGACGTGATCGAGGATGCGCGGGAACCGCTCACCCGCCTCCGGGAGCCGCGTGATCGTGCGGCGGAGCGCGCGCGAGGCGACGGCGGTGTCCCGAATGTCGAGGAACTGCGCCGGGTTCAGCGTCACGCCGAGCGTCGCCAGCCGCACCGGCTCGCGCACGTCGCGCGCCCCGCCGACGCCGATGTCCGGGATGGACGCGAGCAGCGCGCGCGCCTCGGTTGTCTCGGTCAGCGCGCGGCGCACGGGGGGCACCACCGTCTCCGGCAGCAGCGCCTCAGCGCGCTCGCGGGCGAGCGAGTAGTCGCAGACGCGCGCGAGGCGGGCGAGCACCTTCGGGTATTCGAGCGTCTCCAGGATGTGCGGCGCGATCAGCACGCGCGGTTCCTCCCCCGGTTCAGGCGGGGGGAAGCACCCCCGCGGCATTGCGATAGACATCCGGCAGCCCGTTCGGGAAGGCGATTCCGACGAGCCGCAGGTAGTAGACCATCGGTTGCGCGAGCCGTGGCAGCAGGTGCGAGTGCGCCGTCTGCTCCCGCGCGAAGGTCACGATCCCCACCGACG